>NZ_WPCB01000061.1:0-18005 GCF_009741785.1 Haloarcula sp. CBA1122 | reverse complement strand
TGGGCCGGACGCCGTTCATCCTCCGCGAGGACTTCTACGCGTCCTGTGCCGTCATCGGCGGCCTCGCCTTCTGGGCGCTGGCACAGCTGGGCGCGGCGGCCGGTGCGGCATCGGCCGGGTGCGCGCTCGCGGTGCTGTTGGCCCGAGGGCTGGGCATCGGTCGCGGGTGGTCGCTCCCGACGGTCCAGGCGTGGGAACGACGCGACACACAGTAGAACCACGCCGCAGCTCCGGGTTCCCGTCTGTCATGCCCCGCTCCCCTGCATCCGCTGGGCTTCGTCGCTGTGACCGACTGTGGGACCGCCTGTGAGAGCTGTCTCTCGTACTCGTCGCGATACTGGTCGCTGACGGCGCACACGACTCTGAACGCGTATTGACCGCGAAAATGGGTGAGGGGAAGTCGGCCGCCGCGACGAACCCGATCAGTGCCCCGCAGATCCCCTACTGACCGAGCACCTCCCGGGTCGTCGCCGCCAGTGACGCGTAGAACGCTTCGCGTGTCTCTGCCTCGACGTGCCCGAGGAACTCGTCAGCCCACGCATCGAGGTGCTCCGTACGGAACTGGGCAAGCCGTTCGTCGAAGCCCGCTTCTGCCAGATAGGCGGCGAACTCCAGTTCGGTCGCAATGTGGTCCGGGAGGTCCGGATGGTCGGCCGCGGGCTGGACGCCGAACTCCCGGTACCAGCGTACGACAGCCATCGTGGCTGGCCCCTTGACCGGGCCGAGTTCGTCCGGGTCGTCCCCGTCGCGATAGACGCTCTCGTAGGGTGGACACGGTGGCCCGTCCGGCCCGATGAACAGCCGGGTGTACTCGGCGTTGAGACGGCGAAGGTCAACCGAGCCGACGTCGCCGACCACCGGGACCAGCTCTCCGGTCTCGACGGCTTCGACCAGCTGTTCGGTCGGTTCCCGCCAGCATTCGGCGAGGACGGCGTAGGTCGCCGCGACATCCGAGCGAAATCCGTCGCTGTCTGTGCCGCGCTCGGATGCCCGCTCACGCTTGGCGGGAGCGTCAGTCTGTCTGGTCATTGTCGCTCCTGTCGACCGCCGTCAGTCGCGTACGATTCGGGTCTCTCGACTCGCTGAATCGGCACGTATTTCAGGCCGAGCGTGACGATGAGTGCGCCGAAGGCGACGATACCGAGGGTGACAGCCACTTCGACCAGCGTCGGGGTGTAGGCCCCCGCAGTCGCCCAGATGTCCGTCGTGATGCCGGCATACTCACCACCGGTCGAGATACCCGGTGGGAGGGCGATGTTAGCGACTTCGTACCCCGTGAACACCAGCCGGATCCCTTCGAACATCGTGCCGAAGACCGCGAGGAGGCTCGCGGTGAAGATGACCGACACGCGCTTCCGGAGCGATGGAATCATCAGCATGACAAGCGGGACCGCCCCGCCGACGACTGTCCAGAGCCAGAAGTAGACGGACTCGCCGATGAGGAAGCTACTGGTGATGGCCCAGAACTCGAAGTGGTTCGCCCAGGCGTGGGGCAGTCGCTCGGCCGCGAGCAAGTACACTACGTGAAGCGCGAGGAAGATGCCGAGTATCTTCCCGAGACTCGTGAGTTCCTCGCGGTCGACCTCGTAGTTCGTGAGCCGGTCTGCGAGTACCGACACGACCAGCAACAGCCCGAGCCCGGAGACGAGCGCCTTGGCGATGAACACCGGTGCGACGAGGGGGCTGAACCAGTCGCCCCGACCGATCTGCGTCGCGAAAATCCACCCGGTCACCGAGTGGAGTGCGACCGCGGTCGGGAGAGCGAGTGCTGCCGTCCAGAACATGAGCGTGCGGTCACGCTCGCGTCCAGCGTCGGTATCAGCAACACCCAGTGCGAGTCGCGACCCGCGAGCGGCCAGGTCGCGGCGGGTCAGCAGCCACAGATACCAGAGGTTTAGCACGCCATAGAGGATGACGATACCGAAGTCCCACACCATCGGCGAGCGGAAGTCCGGCGAGGTGAAAAACTGGTAGAGTCGCTCGGGCCGCCCGATGTCTGGGAGGATGAGCAGGCCTGCGACGGTGATACAGGCGAGGCTGACCAGCACGCCGAGCCGTGCGAATCCCTCGTAGCGGTGTGAATGGAAGAACTTCGGAGCACTGGAGATGATGAGTCCCCCGGCAGACAGCCCGACGAACAGGACGAACATCATGATGTACAGTCCCCACGAGAAGACGTTGCGCATCCCCGTGGCGACCAGCCCCGTGGTGAGTTGGTAGCCCCAGGCTGCCAGTCCAGCGACCATGAGGGCTGCGAGCAGACCGAGCCACAGCCGTCCTTTCGTCCCGAAGGCCGGGATTGCGATCCGTGACGAGTCAGCGGCCATCAGTCATCACCTCCGGACCCCACTGCCGGGACGTGTGGAGCGGCATCACCCTCGATGGAGTGGGGGCTCCCACCCGAGTCGCTACTGTCGCTTCCGTCGGCGTCAGACGGCACGTCCTCGGCTCCATCGGACCACGGAGAAACATCGTCGAGTTCGCTCTCCATTTTATCCGACGTTTGCGGCCGACCGGGACTCATCTCGCCGCTGATGTAGTGCGTCTTCGGGTTCGTCCCGCGGTCTTCGAGGAGCTGGTCCGTCTCGTACTCGTTGATGTACTTCGAGACGGTACTCCCCTCGTCGTCGAGGTCGCCGAAGATGCGTGCGTCGGCCGGGCAGTTGACGACACAGGCCGGGTCGAGTCCCTCGTCGACGCGGTGGCTACAGAACGTACACTTCTCGACGACGCCCTGTGGACGGGCGGCAACGTCGCCCGTCCCCTCCTCGGGCATCTGCTCGGGTTCGTCCCAGTTGAACACCCGTGCGTTGTACGGGCAGGCCGCCATGCAGTAGCGACAGCCGATGCACTTGTCGTAGTCGATCTCGACGATCCCGTCGTCCCGGGTGTACGTCGCGTTGACCGGACAGACCTTCACACAGGGCGCGTTTTCGCAGTGTTGGCACGCCGTCGGCTGGTACTCCATGTCCAGCGAGCCACTGCCGCCGTCTTCGGGATAGCCACCGGACGGGGTGTCAATCTTGTCGCCGCCCTCCGTCAGGACGCGGTTCCAGAACTGCCCCATCGGGACGTTGTTCTCCTGTTTACACGACACTGCGCATGCCTGACAGCCGATACACCGCTCCTGGTCGATTACTAGGCCGTAGTTCGTCATTGTTAGTCACCTCCTGCGCGCGGTGCGTCGGCACCGGCCCCGCGCGGGTTATCGGCTTCGTACTTGTCCGTATCGACGTCATCGGGGGCCGGTTCGACTTCGACACGGACGTCGTAGAACGCCATCGTCTGGCCGACCTCGCTGACCTCGTTGTGCGTGAGGTCGTTGTGGTGGCCCGCGACGTAGTCGCGTGACCACCATCCCTGGTCAGTGTTTACCAGCCCCGGCTGGAACGCCTCGTTGTACTTCGCCTTCACGATCATCTCGCCGCGGTCGTTGTGCACCCGGACGTACTCGCCGTCCTCGATGCCGCGAGCCTTCGCATCCGACGGATGGATGTCCAGCTGTGGTTCGGGGTTGACCTCACGCACCCAGTTCAGCATCTCGTACTGCGAGTGGATGCGGAACCGACTGTGCTTCTGCATGAACATCAGCGGGTACTCGTCGGCCTTCTCGTAGTCGTCGGCTGTCCGGTCTTCGAGTGGCCGCGGGAGGTCGAACGTCACGCCCTCCTCGCTCGGGGCGTCGTCGTCGTACATCTTGATTCGCCCCGTGTCGGTGGGGAACGCATCGGTGTACTTGACGATGGGGACGCTCTCTTTCTTCTGTGTTCCCTGCTCGAACAGCGTGTCGAAGTCGATATCGTCGTCTCGGCCGGCGAGTTCCCGGAGCATTTCGCGTTTCGTCTCCGGGAACCGGTCGCCAAAGCCGAGCCGCTCCGCGAGCCCGCGGATCGCGTAGTAGTCGTCTCTGGCCTCCCACAGCGGTTCCTGTACCTTGTGTCGGTAGCTGATGTGTGGATGGGACCCCCAGCTGGACGTGATATCCTCCTGTTCGAACCAGTGTGGAACCGGGAGGATGATGTCCGCGTGCTGGACCGTATCCGTGTGGTGCATATCCGCGACCACGTACATCTCAAGGCTCCTGATGGCCTCTCTGAACCGCTGCCGGTCCGGGAACTGGTTGCCCATCATGTTCGACTCGATCGAGTAGACGGCCCTGACCTTGTGCGGGTCACCGTCGAGTATCGCGTCTGGGTATTCGGGGAAGAACAGCGACGGTCCGGGGTCAGCGTCCTCCGGCGCGCTCCAGCCACCGGTACTGAGCGTCGCCCCGCCGGAGTGATGGGCGTGGATGTTTCCGTGCCGACCGTAGTCACCGGTCAGTGCCATGAGCATCGCGTAGGTCTGGCCGAAGATGTGCCCGTGTTTGTACCGCCCGATCGCGTAGCTGGGGGCGATGCCACCGGGGCCGCGAGTCGCCAGCCATCGGACTGCAGTGCGGATGTTTTCCGCGTCGACACCGGTCTTCGCCGCGACTTTCGATGGCGCGTAGTCGGCCACATGGTCACGGAGTCTGGTCAGTGCCGTCTCGCATTCGATGCCGTCGACGGTGTACTCCCCAAAGAGCGCATACGGGCCACCGGTCTCCGGTTCGAGTTCGACCGGCGTCGTACTGCCCTGTTCGACGGCGACGACCTGGTTCTCGCCGCCGTCTTCGAAGACGTCGCTCGCCTTGAGCAACTCCCCGGTGTCCGTGCGGATTAGCGCCGGCGCGGTCGTCCGTTTCCGGAGGAAGTCCTCGTCGTACGTCTCGTCCTCGAAGACAGTGTGCATCATCGCAAGGGCGAGATGCACGTCTTTCCCGGGTTTGACCGGGAGCCACAGGTCGGCTTTCGACGCTGTCGTCGTGTACACCGGGTCAACCACGACGAGCTTCGCCCCGCTCTCGACGGCGTCGAGAACCTTCGAGGCGTCCATCTGGAACTGGCTGGCGAAGAGGTCCGACCCCCAGACGATGATGGTGTTCGCGTTCTCCCAGTCCTCGGCCTCGTTCGTCGACGGAAGGAAGAAGCCGGTCCCAGTGACCCGGTTGAATCCGCGACCGACGTTGGCGTCGATGCCCCAGGCAGACTGGGTCGAACCGAACAGAGAGGCCAGTCGATTGAACGCCGTGCTGGACTGGCCGTAGTTCCCCGACCCCGCGTGGAAGAGGACGCTCTCCGCGCCGTGGGCTGCTTTCAGCGACTGCATCTTGTCGGCGACGAGGTCGAGTGCCTCGTCCCAGGAGACGCGCTCGAACTCGGCATCCGGGCCGCGTCCGTCGGGGTTTGGCTCGTCGGGCGACCAGTCTGTGCGCTTCATCGGGTACTTCAGTCTCGTCGGGTCGTACACACGCTGGGTGTGTGAGAGGCCGAGCACACAGGCCCGCTTGTACTGCTCGTCTTCCGGCGGATGTGGCTCGACCTTCTTCACCTGGCCGTCGCGGACGTGGACGTCGATGGGGCACTTCCCGCGACAGTTCGGCGAGCAGACGGTCTGGATGACCTCGTTTTGCCCGACGTAGCTCTCGATACCGGAGTCACGGTTGGACGGCCCGGTTCCGTCTCCGCTTTCGACCAGCGTCTGGAAGAACTCGCCCCCGCCAAGACCGAGGGCAGCAGCCGCTCCGCTGGCTTTCAGTACGTCACGTCGGTAAACGCCGTCGTCGTCAGTCATCGTCGAATCCCTCAGGTTTGGTCGGCCGCTCGTCTTCACCGAACTCTGCCAGTAGCTCCTCGTGATACTTCTCGTGGAATTCGGCGTCGCTCAGTTCTCCGTTCGAGACACGAATCGCATCCCGAGCCATCCGTAGCCCCAGATCAGTGTCGTACTCGACGCCGTCAAGCATCGCTGCTGCTTCGTCTTCCCACTCATCAATCGGCGTCAACCGCGGCTGCTGTGGGTCATTCATGGCTCTAGTTACCGATTACCCTCGAAACTCGGTAGGGAGAGCGCTGTATTGTGAAGAGGTTTAAATACGGGCGGGAGTGTCACCGGGAGTCTCTGCCAGTGCGTCCAGCCCGAAAAGGCGAGTCTACGGGTCGAAGGCGGCCGTCGCGAGTTTCGATTCGACGGAGTTCAGGCGTTGAGAGAGTGCGGATTTCGAGATGTCGAGCGTGGCCGCGAGTTCGTCGAGGGTCGTCTGTCGGGGTGTCTGATAGTACCCTTCGTCCACTGCGAGTATCGCCGCTTCCCGCTGTTTTGTCGTGAGACAGGCGAGGTCGACTGTAGTGGGCTCCGACTCGGTCGCGACGTCCTGTCGGGATGTCAGCCGTCGCAGACGCACTCGTTTCGCGGCCGATTCCAACTGGTCGACTAGCTCGCTGATGACGCTTCGGTCTGAGACGTACGTCTCGATGAAAAGCGAGTCACCGTCTACGCGCCGGGTTCGTGGAACACACCCGACCTCGCTAAAGGCGAGACAGAGACAGGCGTCCCCGACCTGATTTGTCGAGTGGAGAACCCGCTCGGTACCGGCCTCGTCGGTAACAGTCACCTCGGCGTGACAGACGCCGTCGTCGATCTGGTTCTGAGCGTTCTCGATGTCTGCATCCGGATCCGAAAGGGGGCACGAACAGTCATCGGGCAGTTCAATTTCGAACAGAACCTTGAGGGTTCGTTCTTTCGCGGTCCCCGATGTCGCCCCTGTAGGCCCGCTCTCGGATTGTCCCATTCTGATTGTCACTCGACTATCTGCAGTTAAATGGGTTTTGTCATCGCCGCCGAAATCCGCAGACTGCGGGCGTATTCTACCTGTTCTTCTATGTGGAGAATGGAGCCTCCCGAAGCCGCGGCGGCGTCACTCATTGCGTCGGTGACAGCGTTCGTCTGCTATCGGAGGATCGAAAATAACCGCCTGTACTGCTGTGCTGGGCCATAGCCGGCGATGAGTCGGCCGAGAGACACCGCCGTCAGGTGCCCGAACGGTGGTGTCACTATATTCACAAGATAAATGCCGCCTCCGCCTGATACACAGACAATGGTCCTCTCGGACGTTTTGCTTGCCCCCCTGGGACTGGCGGCTCTCCTCCTGGCGGTGCCGATAGTGGTGCTGTATCTCATCCGACCGGACCCGCAGGAACTCACGCTGCCGACGTACCAGTTTCTCGTCGCCGGAGAACGCCAGCAGTCAGCGACGCCGTTTCTCGAACGGATCTCGCGGAGCCTCCTCCTGCTGTTGCAGGTACTGGTCGTGCTGGTGCTCGCGGTCGGACTGGCGACGCCGTACGTCACCGTCTCCGAGCGGGCGACGGTCGAGGAGACGGTCATCGTCGTGGACACCAGCGCGTCCATGCAGACCGACGCCGACGGTCAGACACGCTTCCAGCGGGCCGTTGCGGCCGCCCAAGAAGAAGTAACAGGAACGACCTCCGTCGTCACGACGACCAACGGCGGCGAGGTCGTGCTCCAGCGTGGTACGCCGACGGCAGCGCAGGGGACGCTGGACGGGCTCAGCCCGACGGACGCGCCGGGAGCGCTCAGCGGCGCTATCTCGCAGGCGGCCTCGCTCGCCGGTGAGAACGCCAGAATCGTCGTCTTGAGCGACTTCGCGGGCGAGGAGTGGACCACTGCAGTCACCTCAGCGCGCGGGCGCGGCCTCTCCGTCGACCTCCAGCAGTTCGACGGTGGGGGCGACGCGAACGTCGGGTTCATCGACCGGCGGTTCTCCGGCTCGGCGGTGACGCTGTCGGTGAAAAACTACGGCGACTCGACCGTCACCCGGACCGTTCGGCTCGGCAACACCCAGCGAGAACTGCAGCTCGGACCCGACGACGTTGGCTCGGTGACGATGCCGGTCCCGGCCGGCGGGAGCGAGGCCCGGCTCAGCCCGGGCGACAGTTTCGCGACTGACGACAGCGTCTACGTCGCCGCACCGGCGGACGCGGCTGTCGACGTACTGGTGCTGACAAACGACCGGAACCGGTACCTGACCACCGCGCTGTCGGTCGTCGACCGGGTGAACGTGACGGTCAGCCAGCCGCCGACGACCATTCAGAAGAACTACGACGTCATCCTGTACAGCAACGTCGACCAGAGTTCACTGTTGCCCGGCAACGTCGAAAGCGGGCGCGAACTGGTCGAAGACGGTGGCGGCGTGGCGGTACTGGCACAGGACGACCTCCCACAGCGGTACCGGGACCTCCTCCTCATCGAGCCCGGCGAGACCCGGGCGGGCGCGACAGTGGGCCAGACGGCACAGACACAGCTCACCCGCGGCATCGACTTCCAGCCACCGGACGAGTACATCTCCGGGTCGCTGCGCTCCGGGTCGGCCCAGGTGCAACTGGGGGACGGGACGCCGCTCATCGCGACCGAGGATCGGAACGGCGGCCGCGTGATGTACTACGGCTACATCGAGGACCGGTCCAGCTTCAAGTTCAACTACCAGTACCCCGTGTTCTGGAAGCGGGCGGTGTATTATCTGGCGGACAGGGAACAACTCCCGGCGCTGAACCACGAGACCGGTGAGACCGTCCGGTTCGGTAACACCACCGTCGAGGGGCCGGCCGGCCCCGTCTCCGGGAACTCGGTCCCGCTCCAGCGAGCCGGGCTCTACCGAAGCGAGAGCCGGCAAGTGAGCGCGTCGCTGCTGGACGAGGGCGAGTCAAACACCAACGTCGGAGCGCTCGACCAGCGCTCCGGGACGGCCGGGAACCTCACCCGGACCGAACAGCGGTCGGTGCCACAGCCGCTGACCGAGTACTTCGCGCTGGGCGGGCTGATACTTGCGCTGGCCGAGGTCGGCTATCTGCGCCGACGGGGTGACCTCTGATGGCGGTGTCCTACACCCTCAGGGAGGGACTCACCGTCGGTGTCGAGCACCTGTGGCCGCTGCTCGTCTTGCCGGTCGCCGTCGGCCTCCTCGCGTATCTCGTCCGGCGTGGCGACGGTGGGCCGCGGTCGGCCTCGAACCGGAGCCGCCGGCTCCTGCTTGCCAGCCGCGTGCTCATCGTCTGCCTGCTCGTCCTCGGCGCGATGGAACCGTACACCGTTCAGACCCGCGAGACGCCGGGTGAACCGGGCGTGACACTGCTGACAGACGAATCCGCGAGCATGGGTATCTATCCGAACACGACCGACGAGCTGGTACAGGATATCGAGAGCGAGGGCGTCCCGGTGACACGGGCGACCATCGGCAGCGGGTCGAACTCGCGGATCGGCGACGGCGTGGCGGCAAATCTCCAAGCAAACGGGACGGTCGTCGTCGTCTCCGACGGCCGCGTCACAGAGGGCCGGAGCCTGGCAACAGCCGCCGAGGACGCAGCCGGGCTCAACGCGACCGTCCACAGCGTCACCCCGCAGTCGCCACGCACTGAGCGAGCCGTGGCGATAGCGGGGCCGTCGACGGTGAGCCGCGGCGTCCAGTCACAGTATACCGTCTCGATGCAGGGCGTGAGCGTCCTCGAGCCCGTGCCCGTCGAAGTGACTATCGACGGTGAGAGCGTGACTGAAGGAGAACTCCGGCCGGACGGCACGCTCACCGTCGACCACACGTTCGAGGAAATCGGGTCACACCGCGTGACTGCGACGCTGTCCGGCGACGACGAGTACGCGCGAAACGACGTGTTCTACAAGAGCGTCCGCGTCGTCGAACAGCCCGACGTGCTGTACGTCTCACAGGGCGAGTATCCCCTGCGGAACTACCTCGACTCGCTGTACAACGTTTCGACGGCCTCGTCGGTCCCGGCGGACCTCGACGACTACGCCGCCGTCGTCATGCAAGACACACCGTCGGGCAATATCGGGAACGCCACCGCGCTGCAGGACTTCGTCATCAACGGCGGCGGGCTCGTCGTCGCGGGCGGTGACAACGCCTACGAGAACGGCGGCTACGAAACGTCATCAGTGGCCTCGATGCTCCCTGTCCGAGTAGGGAACGCGACGGGAGGCGAGTCGAACATCGTCATCCTCGTCGACGTGTCCGGTAGCGCCGAGGGCGGCCTCTCGATACAGAAAGCCGTCGCCCTAGACGTGCTCGACCAGCTCGGCGACGAGAACCAGGTCGGCGTCGTCGCGTTCAACCACAACGCATATCGCGTCTCGGAGATGCAAGCGCTCGGGCAGAACCGGGCGGAGACTGCGACAAGATACGACGGCTGGAAAGCGGTGGCGCGACGGATATCGCCGTCGGGCTTCAGGGGGCCGACGAACTGCTTGGCGACCGCGAAGGGACGATCATCCTCCTCAGTGACGGCCAGGACCGGCTCGGCCCGCCGGCGGCCGTTGCCAACCAACTGGGCCGCGAAGGGACCCGCGTCGTCTCGGTCGGTGTCGGCAAGCGAGTCGGCGTCGCGACGATGCGCCAGATCGCAAGCGAGTCGGGCGGGTCGTACTTCGCCGCCGACGAGACCGAGCGGCTGCGGCTCCTCTTTGGCGGCTCCTCGCGGCGCTACCAGGGGGAGAACCTCACAATCGTCACGGAGGACACGTTCATCACCGCCGGCGTCGAGCTGACTGCGAACCCCGGCCAGGCGAACAACGTCCAGGTCAAGCCCGGGGCCGACTACCAGGTCGCCACCGCGGACGGGAAGCCGGCCATCGCCTCCTGGCGGTTCGGGCTGGGCCGCGTCGTCTCGATCACCGCCTACGACTCGGACAACACGATGGGCGGCCTGCTCGACCGGCCGGACTCGCTGGTCGTCACGAAGTCGGTCAACTACGCGGTGGGTGACCCCATGCGCACGCAGACCGGCGTCACAGCGGTCAGCGATGCTCGTGTGGGGCGTCCAACGACGCTGACCTACCAGGGCGATAGCCGCCCGGACGCGGCGAACATCTCCTTCCGCCAGATCGGCGACGGCCGGTATCGCGGCGAGTTCACGCCTCGGGAGGCGGGGTATCAGACCGCACTCGACACCGAGTACGCGGCGAACTACCCCGTTGAGTACGGAGCCTTCGGTCCGAGTGACAGCCTCGATGCGCTCGTCGAAACGACGGGCGGGCAGACCTTCAGCCCGGCCCAGGGCGAACAGATAGCCAGAGAGGCGCGCCAGAAGTCCACCCGGGTCCGGACCGTTCGGAACACCTGGGACTGGCTCGCCTTGCTCGGCGCGCTCCTGCTGTTCACCGGCGAGGTGGTCGCCCGGCGTGTTCAAGTGTACCGCGGTCGCACCTCCCTGGAGAGTGGTCTCCCGTGAGCGCAATCGGCCGCCGGATCAACCTCGGGCTCGTGGTGTTCGTCGTCCTCTCGATGGTCGGCACCGGCGGAACGACGGTGCTGTACCAGGACTCCGCGAGCGAGCTTCGCTCGCAGAATCAGGAGCTCAGACAGGAAAACGCCGAACTTCGGGGGAACCTGGACGACACCAGAAATAAACTGGAATCCACACAGACCCGTGTCGAGGAACTCCAAGAGCGACTGGAGACGCGGTCGGAGGATGTCGATCAGGTCGCGACCAACCTGAACCAGACAGAGGAGCAGTTGAACGCCACGCAGAGTCAGTTGGCAGAGACCCGGCAGTCGCTCCGCCAGAGCGAGGGCCGCGTCGATGAACTGGAGGGGACAGTCGACGACCTTCGGGACGAGCGCGACACTCTCGAGGACGAAGTCGATGACCTCGAAACGACAATCGGCGATCTGGAGGCCGAAAACGAGGAGTTAGAGGACGAACGCAACGAACTGAAGGGGCAGGTATCCGACCTGCAGGACGATATCGACAGCCTGGAATCGCGGATCGACACCCTCGAAAGCGAAATCAATGAACTCGAAAATCAGAACGAAGCGCTGAGAGACGATATCGAGACCATCTGTAACAGGATGGAGACACCGGACCCGACCTGCGAGGACTACTAATGGACGACCCCGACACAGATACCGGAGAAAACGGCGACGAAGAGCCGCCTGAAAACGGACGGGCACAGGCACGCGAACGCATGGCCGACGCCATCGCCGAGGTCAGACGCGAGGGCAAGAAGGCGGCGTTCATCTACGCCATCGTCGACGCGGTGTTGGTCTTTCTCCTGGTGAACATCTTCCTGACTGTCCTCTCGCCGACTGCACTCCCGACACAGCTGTCAGTTCCGACGGCGGTGACGGACCCGGTCGGGGCGGCTGTCGGCCGCTCGATACCTGCGCTATCGTTCCCGACGGGCGCAGTCGTCGGCATTGTCGTCGGCGCGCTCTGGTTCGTCGGCGAGTATCTGTACCGGGTCCGACAGCCACTCGTCGAGCAGTTCGAGGCGGCGAACGCGAACGTCACCGACGCGCTCCGAACGGCGCGGGACGCGGTCGAGGACGGGGCCGAAACGCGGATGGCGGCCCGGCTCTACGAAGACGTGCTTGCGAGTCTGAAACGGAGTTCGAGCGTCGCGCTCGTCGATAGCCGGCGGCTGCTCGGCACGCTTATCGTCGTTATCCTGCTGAGCTTGGCGACAGTGCAGGTGGCCGTCGTCGACATCGGCCTACTCGACCGCGACCCGGTCGAGACGGACTCGCCGAACGACCGGCCCAGCGAGTACGAGGGGCTCGAAGACGGCGACGCGATACTCGGCGACAGCGAGGACGTGCAGGCGGGCGACGAGAACCTCACCGCCGAGATTGATTCGACGGGCGGCGACGAGGAAATCGACCGGAGCCAGTCGTTCCCGTCGTCGTCGGACACCGGGGGGCCGGGAAGTGGAAGTGGCACAGTCGACAGCCAGCAGGCCGGGTTCGCCGGCCAGGAAGACGTCGAGGACGCGGACCTCATCCGCGAGTACAATCTCAGGATTCGAGAGCAAGACACGGACGACGAGGACACCGACCCATGAGCTCAGAGCACGACATCGACGAACTACAGCAGAAGATCGCGAACGCACGCGAACAGATCGGCACGCGGATCGTCGGTCAGGAGGAGGTACTGGAGCAACTGCTCATCTGTATCCTGGCCGACGGCAACGCCCTGCTCGAATCGAACCCGGGACTGGGGAAGACGACGATGGTCCGGACCGTCGCGGAGGTGACCGACCTCCAGTTCTCCCGGATTCAGAACACGCCCGACCTGATGCCCTCCGACATCACGGGGACCGAGATCATCCGCGAGACCGACAGCGGCCGCGAGTTCGTCTTCGAGAAAGGGCCGGTGTTCGCCAACGTCGTGCTGGCCGACGAGATCAACCGGGCGACGCCGAAGACACAGGCCGCCCTGCTGGAGGCGATGCAGGAGAAGCAGGTGACCGCCGCTGGCGAGACCTACGAACTGCCGCGCCCATTTTTTATCCTGGCGACCCAGAACCCCATCGACCAGTCGGGGACCTACGCGCTCCCGGAGGCCCAGACCGACCGCTTCATGCTGAAGCTGCTGGTCGACTACCCCGACTACGACGAGGAGCGGACCATCGTCGACATGTACACCGCCGGGGCAGAACAGGTCCCCGTCGAACGCTCGCTGACCCGCCCGGAGATTCAGGAGATCCAGCAACTGGTCCGCGAGATGCCCATCGCCGACGACCTGCGCGACCGGGCAGTCCAGCTCGTGCGCCGGACGCGTGAAGCCGACGACATCGAGTTCGGGGCCAGCCCACGGGCGAGCATGGCGCTCGTCCAGACGGCGAAGGCGCGGGCGTTCCTCCACGGCCGCTCGCACGTCACGGGCGAGGATATCGAGGCGCTGGCCGCGCCCGTCCTCCGGCACCGGATTATCGTGGACTTCCGGGCCGAGCGCGAGGGCCGGACGGCAGACGACCTCATCGCGGACTTGCTGGGATGAGCCACCCGACGCACGCAATCTGGCGGGCGGACCCGTGGGAGGGGCAGCCGTGACTATCGAACCGGATTTTCTGGACGAACTCGGCCGGTTTACCGCCGCGCTGAACCGCCAGACGACCTCGATTCGGCAGGGCGACCAGCAGTCCCCGCGGGTCGGCGAGGGGCTCACGTTCAGCGACTATCGGCGGTACTCGCCGGGGGACGACACGCGACGAATCGACTGGAAGCTGTTCGCCCGGACGGAGGAGTACTTCATCAAGCAGTACGAGGAAGAGCGGAGCCTGACCGTCCACCTGCTCGTCGACACGAGCGCGTCGATGGACTACGGCGACGCGGCGAGTCACAAGTTCGAGTGCGCCGCCAAGCTCGGCCTCGGCTTCGCCTACCTTACAGCGGAGGAGAACAACGACTTCCGGTTCTGCACGTTTCGTGACCGGGTGAACCGCATCGACACCGGGCAGTCGAACCGCGGCGAACTCCTCTCGCTTATCGACCAATTGAACGAAATAACGCCCGACGGGACGGCCGATTTCGAATCCGCGCTGGAGGCGTACGCCGAACGCATTCGCTCGCGCTCGCTCGTCGTCGTGTTCAGCGACTGTCTGGCCGACCCCGAGGAGCTCGAGTCGGGCGTCGCCGCGCTCGCACGCAACGACGCCGACGTGTTGCTCGTCCGCGTGGTCGCCCCGGAGGAACGGGACCCCGGCGTCGTCGGTGACGTGCTGTTCGCCGACCCCGAGAGCGACGAGAAACGCCGGTCGTATTTCAGCGGCTCGCTGGCCGAAACGTACCAGTCGCGGCTCGACGCCCACATCGACTCGGTGTCAAACCGCGTTACGGCACTCGGCGCGGACCACGTACTGGTTGATACCAGCGAAGACTACTTCGACTCGTTTGCGAGCATCTGGTTACAGTAGCCAGACGGCGGCAGGGTCGGCTTACTCCGCGAGGATGTGTGCCGGCAGGTCGTCACGGATGATCGTATCGCAGTACTCACAGCGGACGCCGTCGTCGCCGACGGCGAAGCGCGAGTCGACGGGTTCGGCTTCGGTCGTGATGCAGTTGTGGTTCGGGCATTCGAGGACGCCCTCGACGACCGACGGCCGCTCGACGCGGCGCTTCTCGACGACATCGTAGTCACGGATGATGTTGATCGTCGCCGCGGGGGCGATGAGCGAGAGCACATCGACCTCGTCCTGGGAGAGTTCGCGGCCCTCGACTTTGACGACATCTTTGTGCCCCAGACGGTCGGAAGGCATGTTCATCGCGACGGAGACGGAGTCACCGCTGGTCCCGTCGATACCCAAGATCGCGAGGACGTTCAGCGCCTGGCCGCCCGCGATGTGGTCGATGACGGTGCCGTTCTGGATCTTCGAGACGCGGAGTTGCTGGTCGTTGTCGCTCATTGGTCGCCTCCGAGCATCAGGTCGAGCAGCGCCATCCGTACGGGGACGCCGTTGTGGGCCTGTTGGAAGTACTGTGCGTGGGTGGTCTCGTCGACGTCGTGGGCGATCTCGTCGACGCGCGGGAGCGGGTGCATCACGGTCAGGTCGTCCTTAGCCGCGTCCAGCGTGTCGGCGTCGATCTGGTACTGGCCGGCGACTTCGCGGTACTCGCTCTCGTCGGGGAACCGCTCGGCCTGGATACGTGTCACGTAGAGCACGTCCAGGTCGGGGAGAATCTCGTCGAGATCGGTGTGCTCGCGGATGCCCGCGCCGGCCTCGTGGAGGTCGTACCGGACCGACCGCGGAAGCTGGAGCGACTCGGGGCTGATGAAGTGCTGCCTGGCGTCGACGGTCGTGAGCGCGTGGGCCAACGAGTGGACCGTCCGACCGTACTTCAGGTCGCCCATGATGCCGATAGTCAGGTCCTCAAAGCCCGCGTTCTCACGGATCGTGTAGAGGTCGAGCAGCGTCTGTGTCGGGTGCTGACCGGCCCCGTCGCCGGCGTTGACGAGCGGCACGTCGACGAACTCGCTCGCCATCTTCGCGGAGCCCTCCATGGGGTGCCGGAGCACGAGCGCGTCGGTGTACCCCTCGACGACGCGGACGGTATCTGCCAGTGACTCGCCTTTCTTCACGCTGGAGGACTCGACGGAGCCCATGTCGACGATGTCGCCGCCGAGGCGTTTCATCGCCGTTGTGAAGCTCATCTTCGTCCGGGTGCTCGGCTCGAAAAAGAGGAGGCCAAGCAGCGTGTCGCTGTGCCGGTCCGCGAACGCTCCCGGGTCAGCCGCGATGTCGGCCGCGTGGTCGAGCACCGTCTCGATGTCGCCCCGCGAGAGCTGTTTCGCGCTGATGATGTGGTCGTGCCGCATTTCACTCGATACCGCGCTCCGGACGGTCTTGAATCCCCCGACACGGGAATTGAACGGTCACTTACATCGTCAGGTTCGGCTTCGGGAGCATCGGCACTGGCTTCGAAAACGGGGTCTGAAAGATCCTAGCGGCCGAAATAGAAGGACAGGAAACTAGTCAGGGATTGCTCTGCCAGACGTCGACGCGGGGCTCGGTGTATGCCTTGCCGACGATGTCGGGGAGACCGTCGCCATCGAGGTCGACGACCTTCGCTTCGTGGGTGGGGATACCGGTTCCCAGTTCTTTCTGCTCGAAGTTCCCCGCCCCGTCGTTGTGGAACACGAACTGTCGCGGTTCGTGTCCGTCCTCTAGCCCCATTTCCGCGACGAAGATGTCGGGATTGCCGTCGCCGTCGAAGTCCGCTACGTCGAGGCTGTGCGGGTTCGAGAGGTCGTCGTGCAGCAGCGTCAGATCCCACTCGGGCGGGTCGAACACGCCCAGCCTGGCCGGGCGGTCGTCGAGATACGGTTCGTCGCCCTCGACGAGAATTATTTCCAGGTCCCCATCGCCGTCGACGTCCTCGATAGCGACGCGGGTACACTGCCAGTCCTCGGCGATGGGCTCCCGGTCCCACCCATCGGCCGTCCGATGGAAGACGTTGGGGCCGGCGACGATTTCGACCTCGCCATCGCCGTCGACGTCCTCGACAGCGACGCCCTCGACGTCGATATCCTCGGCGACAACGTGTCGGTTCGCCACCGGCCACGGTTCACGCGTCGGGTCATCGGGGATGTCATAGTAGAATACCGTTTCGGACTCCTGAGACAGCCCGACGACCTCGTTCTGTCCGTCGCCGTCCACGTCCGCCACGGCGGTGTCGTGATACTTCTCGAAGTCGTCGGTGATGAGCCGGCGCGTCCACTGCTTTCGCGGGTTGTCCGGTATTTCGAACCACCACAGCTTGTGCTGGTGAATGTTCTGGCCGGCGACCATGTCCGGGCGGCCGTTCCCCGTTATATCGCCAAGCGAGCCACCGACGGAGAGTTCGGGTGCGCTGGCGACATCGTGGCGCTCCCAGCCGGGGTTTTCGTACCAGAACACGTTCGTCTGGAGCCAGCGGGCCAGCGGCCCCATGCCGAACACGGACAGCAAGTCGACTGACGTATCGACCAGCGGGAACTGGACCTCGTGCTCGTCGCCGAGCGCCCCGACGATGACGTCCGGTCGACCGTTCCCAGTGAGGTCGGTCGTGAGACAGAAGCTCATCGTGCTCGCCGGCGGCGAGGCTTCGATGCGCTCGTGATGTAGATTCATGTCCCAGCCGTTCGGGTGTATCGCTATTGTTATGGCTGGGCTAACATCGACCGATAGCGAGTGGCTCGGGCGGGGTACGAATGCTGTATCGCTGAAGGGCCGTGTTCGGCTTACTACCCATGTCCCCAGTAGTGGTGTCCCAGTTATTGTTACACACCAGTTATCAAGACCCATGCAGGACAGGCTCGAACGGGTCGACTGTCGGGACCATCGCCACCGAAAGCGTAGACTTGCTACGGCCAGGGGAGTGCAGGATATAACGACCGATTAAAAGTAGGCAACGGCCAACCGACGTAAGCCAGTCCCTTCGGCCCAGTTCGGTTGTCAATGTTCTCGACTCCAACACAAGGGTTCAAAACCGATAGGCGGACCATCCGCAGTATGCTCGCAATCGCTGGCGGCAAGGGTGGCTGTGGCAAAACGACCATCGCCCTCGGAGTCGGTCAGGCACTGGGGACGCCGACCAGACGGTCGCTAGTCGTGGACACCGACCGCGACATGCCGAACCTCCACCGCCGCGCTGGCGTCGATCCGACGCCCGGAATCGCTGATATCACGGTCTCGGCTGAGCCGACCACGGTTGCCAAGCGCGCCACGGCCGTCGAGAACGTCGACGTACTCCCCTGTCAGGACGCAACCGAAGCCGCTGTCGACAATGCCATCGGCACACTGCCCCAACGTGATCGCCCGGTGGTACTCGACTGTCCGGCCGGCGCTGGCCCGGACGC
>NZ_WPCB01000095.1:0-3840 GCF_009741785.1 Haloarcula sp. CBA1122 | reverse complement strand
CCCGATGTCGGCGGCGGCGTCGTGGTCGATGCCGTGGCGGTCGAGCACCGGCGGCGGCGACCCCGCGGCGACGAACGCGACCGGTGGCCGGGCGGCTTCCCGCGCCTCGGCCTCGTCCTCGGCGACCGAGACGCTGGCGTAGGCCGCGAGGTCGAACTCGCCGTACTCCTCGGGACGCTCGTCGGCCATCTCTTCTACTTGCTCGCGTGCCCACGCGAGGTCTTTCGGGTGCGCGCCGTTGTACAGCGCGCCGTCGGCGTGTTTCGCCGCCATCCGGGTCATGTGTGGCCCCTGCGCACCGACGTACACCGGAATATCGCCGACCTCGTAGTTCAGCCCGGCGTCGACGGCCTCAAACGTCCCGTCGTGGTCGACCCGCTCGCCGTCCCAGAGTTTCCGGGCGGTCGTGAACGTCTCAAGCACGCGACGCAGGGCGTCGTCGTGGTCGAAGCCGAGGTTGCTGAGCGTCGACTTGTCTCCCGGTCCGATGCCGAAGACGGCCCGGCCGTCGCTGAGTTCCGCCAGTGTCGCCACCCGCGAGGCCAGCGTCACCGGGTGCGTCTCGTATGGGTTGGCGATGCCGGGGCCGAGCAGTATCTCTTCGGTCCGTTCGGCCATCGCGGTCAGTGACATGAACTGGTCGCGGTTGTTGTAGTGATGGCTGACGTACACGGCGTCGAGCGCGTTCGATTCGGCCTGTTCGGCAAGCGAGGCGAGCTGTGCGACCGGGTGTTCCGGGGTGAGTTCAATCGCGTACATGAGACCAGTCTCTGAGTGCTTGTCTGACTACGTCCTTCTCCGGGTCGCGGAACAGTTGCTCGCTGCCCGCGTGGTCGCCGAAGTCGAAATCGCGGACGACTGCGACGGGCGTTCCGCCGTCGCCTTCGCCGGTGACGAGGTTGGCCGCGGCGGCGAGTTCGTCGACAACGGCCTGGACGGTGGCTTCGAGTTCGCGGCCGTCGCGGTCGTGTTCGCCCCGCCAGTCCCGAGAGGCAGGGAGCCCGGCCCAGCCCAGTGCGACGCCGCGCTGGCCGAGTCGGAACGGCCGCCCCGACGTGTCGGTGACGATAACGCTGGGTTCGACGCCCGCTTGTTCGCGGATGCCAGCACGGATGGCTTCGGCCTCGGCCGTCGGATTCTCGGGGAGCAAGAGGAGGTCCGCGCCGGGCACGTTCGAGCGGTCGATGCCCGCGTTGACGGTGATATGCCCGAACTCCGTCACGCCGAGGATGAAGGGGGCTTCGACCAGCACCTCAGTACACTCATCGAGAATCGCCTGTGCCATTCGCGGGTCTTTCTCCTCACCGGCGATGTCCTCGATGGTCGCCGCGATGCGCTCGGCACGCGCGCTCGGCTCGTACGACGATAGCGACCGGCCGCGTCCGTTGGCCTTGGAAACGATAGTGCTGGCGACACAGATCACGTCGTCGTCCCGGAGGTCGGCCTGCTCGACGAGCAGCCCCGCCACGTCGTCCCCGGGGCGGACCTCGGGCAACCCTTCGACCGCGAAGACTTCCATACCGTTCCTGCGGTCCCTGCGGGAAAAAGACCCGCGTTCGCTGCAAAGCCGGCCAACAGTGGCAACAGCTGCCGGTACGCGGGAGCGAACCGCGACAGCCGAGGCCTTACAGCTCGTATTGGTGCACGTCGAGCGTGCCGTCCTCGACCGTCGCCGTCAGCATCGTCGGTCGGCTGGCCGGCGATGCGCCCGTGACGCTGCCAGGGTTCAGGAGCCGCACACCCTCGTAGACAGTGTCCGTCAGTTCGTGGGTGTGGCCGGCGACGCCGACGGCACTGCTGTCGGCCTCGTCGCGGACCGCAGCGGCGACACGGTCCGCCCAGCCCCGCGGCGACCCGGTGCCGTGTGTCACGACGAACGTGACGCCGCCGAGTTCGACTGTCGCCCGCTCCGGCAATCCGATCTGTGGGTCGATGTTGCCCGAGACGGCGGTCAGCCCCGTCGCCATGTGGCGGATGTCAGCGAGCGCCCCCTGCTGTCGAAGTCACCGGCGTGGATGACGTGGTCCGCGACTTCGATGCGCTCCCGGAACGACGGCGGGATTTCGTGTTCCCGGGAGGGAATGTGCGAATCGCTGATGAGAGCGACATCCATACAAATCCATCGCGTCGGCGTTCAAAAAGGGTTTCTGCCACGGAAACGGGTGCCGACCGATCGCTGTGGCGGCGCTACTCTGTGGACGAAAACACGTCCCGCAGTCCGTCCAACTGCTCGACCAGTCGATCAATGCCGCCATTGATTGTTGCGACCCGCTCGTCGATGTTGTCCACCGGAATCGCTCCCTGCGGCGTCGGCTCGATGAGTTCGTCGTCTTCCAGCATCCGCAGCGAGTACCGCACCTTGTGTTTCGGGACCCCTGTCTCCTCGGCGAGCCGAACGATACCGATCGGCCCGTTCTCGATGACGGCTTCGAGGATCGACAGGTCCCGCCCCTCCTTCTCGACCTGATCTTCCAGTCGGTCCATTCCCATAGCAAATCGTATCTGTGCATTTAGGGTCGTGACACATAAACGCCTCAGTTGCGGCACTGCGACGCGGGTTGTCCCTCTGTACCGCTCTCTACCTATGTGAACCATCAGTCGCTACTCGTCCGAGACCGGCGTCCGGCGAAGCTCGTCGAGCTGGTCCCGGAGCTTGCTCAGCTCCGTCTCCAGTTCTTCACGGCGGTCGATGAGCGCGCTCAGCTCCTCCGTGTTGACCGAGTAGTCGTTATCCATCGCCACGTCCAGCGCGTCGGTCGTCGCGCTCGTGAGGTCAGACGCCACCCGCAACACCTCGCTTGGCGTTCCGCGGGACTCGTACAGCTCCTGTTCGCCCGACAGCGGGCTGTATGTCACCATCGGCGACTCGACCCCGCGGTGGTAGCTCACGGCGTAGCTCGTGTCCGTCACCGGATTGAGGCGGTCGTCTGCCCGCTCCGTTCGGACGATGTTGAACGGCTCGGCCAGCGCGGGAAACGTGTCGGCGAGGTCCCGAAGCCGGTCCGCGGCGGTCACGTCCAGTTGTGCCTCCACGTCGCCAAAGAACTGCCGGGAGTTGGTGAGGCTAAACGCTACGGTGTAAAACACTGACTCGTCGCTGTCGGCCAGATTGCGAACGCGGTCGCGGACCTCCTCGTGACGGCCCTCGATAGTGAGCTTCTCCAGTTCCTCAAGCAGCGCCCGGACGCCCTCCTCGCGTTCGAGGAACGCCTCGACGATCGCGCCGGGCATTTCCTCGCCATCCACGTCCTCCATGGCCCCTCTTTTGTGGGGCCTCGTAAACAGTTTGTCGCTGGCAGCCGCTAATCCGCACGGCTTATACTGTCGGCTGTACGTCTGTGAAGAATTTCGCCACCCTGAGGTGGCGAATATCTTGAAATAGTTACAGCCGACAGTATTACAACCAACACAAAACATATGCCATCCCGCGTGAAGTGATAGCACGTCCGACCCCGGTGGACGGACACTATGACAGGCCAAGGGGGCACTTCCCCGGACGTCTGCTATTGTGCCGGGCGTGTAATATCAGTATATGCCGTTTTATCGACCAGTAAGCGGTGTTTACTGCTTGCTGGACAGCCACTGAAACGGGGGCCCGGAACGGAGTGAGCGATCACGACGCGATGAAACGCGTCGCTCACCGAGTCAAATTCAGAGAAACGCCCGGAGCGGGATTTGAACCGACGGAAGACGGTCGCCTCACTCCGTTCGGCGCTGCGACTTCCAGGGTTCAAATCTCTGTTGTGCGTTTCATCGCTCACGATGGCGAGCACACGCTAAGCGGTGCTCGTCGGAATCGTTCGAAATAGAAACGCCCGGAGCGGGATTTGAACCCGCGTC
>NZ_WPCB01000084.1:0-8198 GCF_009741785.1 Haloarcula sp. CBA1122 | reverse complement strand
CCCGCAGCCGCCTGTGCCGCGTCGACCGGGCCGACAGGAGTTCGGCGTATTCCGCCTCGACTGCGTCCCGTGCGTCCGTGATGGCTTCTGCCGACGGCTCCGGTGCCGTTACCGCCAGTGCTCGTTCGTACTCGACGCTGGCCTGTGCGTACGCATCCGCGGCCCGCTCGTACGCCCGGTCCTCCCACGCGTGCCGGGCCGCGTCGCGGTGCTCCTCGGCCGCCCTGACGTGCCGTCGGCGCTGGCTGGTGTCGATCTGTGCTTGCGTTGACTGGAGGCGTGCATCGATGGTCGCTGTCGCCCCCTCCCCCAGCGATTCGACCCGTTCCCGTCCGCTATCGAGTGCCTCCTGTGCGGCCGTGATGTGCGTGGCTGCTGTGTCGGGGTTCGCCGCCTCCAGTGCCGCCGTTGCAGCCTCGACCTGAGATTCTGCCCGGTCAAGCTCGGTCAGCGTACGGGTCCAGACCTGTGTGGCTTCGTCGATGAACGTCCGTACTGGCGCTAGATCGCCCTTGCATTCGAACGCCCAGCGGTCTTCGTCGACGGTGACGATTTCGAGTGTCGACGTACGGAGCCCCGACTGACAGTGTACGGCCACAATGTCTTCGCAAGGGAGCGAAATGGTCCGGTCGCCGTTGTCGTCGCCGACGACGAACACGACCCGGATGTTCGTTGCAAGCAGATACGCGCGGTAGTCGCCGGCCGGCGTGAGCGACTTATCGTTTCCCCGGCCAGCGACGACGCCGGACCGGTCGTTGTACGCGAGATATCGTGGCGTCTCTGCCGCCCGTAGATACTGCCCCAGCGGCTGCTCGAGCCGGCGTGTGCGTCCGAACAGCCCGTCGGTGTTCGCCCGCTCGAATATCTCCGGTCGACCCGAGGAGCGTACGTCGATAACGGTTTCCACAGTCTACCCCCGTTCGTCAGTATATTCAAATATATATTCGGAGAAATAAATACCTTGGCCGACAGCAGCGCTCAATCCGGTTGATTCGACCCCGGCCTTGTAAACGGTCAGTACGGCTGGCTTCGATCCGTCGGCTGACGCTGCGGGCTCCCGCTCGTCAGGTCGGCGACGCACTGCCGGCAGAACTGGTAGTCCTGCTCGTTCCTCGCCCCGCAGTGGGGACAGTCGATGGATTCAGTGCTGTCGTCGGTGGCGCTGCCACGGCGCCCTTCGGTATCGCCCTGCCCGGTCGCACCGGCGGGGTCACCCCGGTGCCGGTACGCATACAGCATGGTCAGGACATGGAGCCCCACGAGAAGCGCGATAGCGCCGTAGAGCCACTCGCTCACCATCATATGTAATGATACGTGAACGTACTACTTGAGGGTTGTGCTGGGTTACCAATGGTCGGTGGTTTCGGTTACGCTGGCGGGCACTCGATAGGGATCCTGTAGGCCAGCGTTCAAATAGGACCACGGAGCCACGGAACCCCATGCCCGCTTACACGCTCGGTGGTCCCTGATGGGTCGTCGAACGCTCGTCGCTGTCACCCGTCCCGACGGCCGCTACGACTGCCGCATCGCACACTGGGGCGTCGACGCCGACCCCATCGCCCAGTCCCGGCCGCTGGGGAACGACTGGACGGCGTCGGCTGTTCTCGCTGCCATCGATGCTACCCACGACCGGTTGGTCGTGCTTGACGGGTCGGTCTGGACCTACACCGTTTGCTGGCTCGATCCGACGCTGTCGGACCTCGACGATATCGTTCTGGCCCGCACTGCCGACCCGGATGCGTTCCGGACGTGGTGGGTCGGGCGCAAGGACGAGGCCTGTCGCGCCCTCGATAGCGACGGCTGCGACCCGGAAACTGTTCGTCGCGCCCTGCTCGCGTCGCTCCGAAACCACGCTTCGTCCGTCCACTGCCCCGACGACGCGTCCTTTTTACGCGGGGACCGCTAACCGCCACCCGTGACCGCCGTCGAGACGCTGACCTACCCCGACCCCGCTGACGCGCTGGACCTCGCGTCGCGCAACGCCGACCGCGGCGCGCTGGTGACGCTTGTCGGCACCTGTACGGTCGAGTACGAGGGCCGAGCGGCCAGTTCGCTGGGGCTCGGTGACCGCCATGTGATGCTCAAGCCCGACGGGGCCGCGCTGGTCCACACCGACGAGGGCCAACAGCCGGTGAACTGGCAGCCGCCGGGCTGTGAGCACAGCATCAGCGTCGACGACGGCTCGCTGGTCGTCCGCTCCACGCGGTCGACCCCCGAGGAGTCGCTCGAAGTGGCCTTTGAAACGGTCGCCCACGCCGCCGCCTTCGACGTGACCGACTCCAAGGACCTCGCGCTCACCGGAACGGAGGCCGATCTGAAAGACCGCATCCTCGACGAGCCGGCGCTGGTGGAGTCGGGCTTTACGCCGCTTGCGACCGAACGCGAGACCCCCGCCGGCGCGGTCGACATCTACGGCGAGGACGCCGACGGCCGGACGACGATACTCGAACTCAAGCGCCGGCGCGTGGGTCCCGACGCCGTCGGCCAACTGGGTCGGTACGTCGATGCCCTGGAGCGCGACCTGCACGCCGACACCGAGGTCCGAGGTATCCTCGTCGCTCCGTCGGTGACCGACCGAGCGCGTCAGTTGCTCGCCGAGAAAGGGCTGGAGTTCGTCTCGCTCAAGCCGCCATAACCGCTATTTTCTCCTCTTCTCTGGGAGCTGTCAGTCTCGCGCCCGTACTGACTGCCGCTGTCGTCACACGGTTGGATGACGCAGTTATCCGTCTACAGTAACCGTTCCATCGGTGTCAACGACGACGCGGTAGCCGCTGTAGTCGAACGCCACATGACCGTCGGTGTTCGAATCAGCGATGCACGTCGTCAGTGCATCCGGATTGATACTATCGGCCAGTGGGGGGAGCGTCTCGACCGGCCGTCTCTCCGCGGTCGCGACAGCGCGAACGACTGCCGTGACGATGGACTGGTCGGCGCCGTGGACTTCTATAACGGTTGGTGATATTCCGGACACGGTTCTCTGACCTCATGTTGTATTTGTCTTGTAGATGTAAAGTTCAGTGTGGCTAGCATAGTAAACGCCGAAACACGATATATGCCAACACTCTTCACAGTATGCCAATTACATTTACCTATGTCCCAACAGTCTGGTAACGGCCGGGCGGTCACCCGTGTGGAGTTTGCCCTCTCTGATGGGTCGTATCCCTTCGTCTCGGTGTCTGCAGCCGAATCGTGTTCCGTGATTCTCGAAAAATGTCTCCCCCAGACAGACGACACGTACGCCGAGTTTTTTTCGGTCGAGGGTGCTCGCCCCGGCCGGCTTGTCGAACGCATTGAGGACGAAAACGGCGGTACGGCGCGGGTGATTGAGTGCACCAGCGACGGTGGGCTCGTCGAAATCAACGTGCGGGACAACTGTCCCGTTGTCTCGCTTGCGGACGCCGGGGCAGTACCACAGACCGCCCGGAGCGTCGATGGACAGGGGACTATCGTAGCCGATGTCCCGAGCCAAACCGATACGGCCGCGGTTATCGATTCGTTCTTGACGGCCCACTCGGATGCCGAACTCGCGGCGAAGAAACAGCGCGAGTCCATCGTGCCGCTGTTCGGGTTCCAGAACTACGCGTCCCACACCGAGCCACTGACCGACCGACAGCAGGAGGTTCTCGCGACGGCCCACGAAGCGGGGTACTACAACTGGCCCCGCGGGGCGACGGCCGCGGACTTAGCTGAACTCCTCGACATCTCGGAGCCAACGCTGCACAAACACTTGCGGGCCGCCGAACAGAAACTCGTCGCGACGATGTTCGCCTGCCCGCACGACGAACGGGCCACTGCCAGCGATAGCTGATCGCGGCTGTTATTCAAGTCGGTCCTGCAGGTCCGCGAGCGCGTTCATCGCCTCGATGGGCGTCATCGTCGCCACATCCAGCGACGCCAGTTGCGCTGCCACGCCCGCCGGCAGTTCGGCCTCGGGAGTCGACCCGTTCGTCCGAAGCGCCTCCTGTGTGTGGCCGTCCGCTCCACCCTCGCCGGCCGAGGCCACCGCTGTTCCGTTCTCCGTCGGCCCAGTCTCCGTGGCAGTGGAATCTGTGTCGGAGTCGGCCGTCTCGGCATCCGTCAGGAGGTCCTGCGACCGGTCGACGACGGATTCGGGCACGCCCGCCATGCTCGCCACTTCGACGCCGTAGGAGGCCGCCGCGGGACCGGGTGCGAGTTCGTGGTCGAAGCGCACGTCGTCGTCCTTGCGGCTGGTCTCGAAGTGGCGGTTGGTCGCGCCGGGCAGCGCCGCGGCGACGGCCGTCAGGTCGTGGTGGTGGGTCGCGAACAGCGTGTACGCGCCCACCTCGTCGTGGAGATGCTCGGTGACGGCGCGGGCGATAGCCAGCCCGTCGGCCGTCGACGTGCCGCGGCCGACCTCGTCCAGCAGGACTAGCGAGTCTTCGGTCGCTGCGTCCAGAATCGTCGCCAGTTCGGTCATCTCGATCATGAACGTCGAGCGGCCGCCGGCGATGTCGTCGCTGGCCCCGACGCGGGTGAACACTCGGTCGAGAATCGGGAGGTCGGCCGCCTTCGCGGGGACGAAGCTCCCCGCCTGTGCGAGCAGGCAGATCAGCGCGACCTGGCGCATGTACGTCGATTTCCCGCTCATGTTCGGTCCCGTGACGACGGCGAGGAAGGGCTGTATATCGTCCGCGGTGACACCGTCGTCGCTTCCGTCTCTGCTCGCTCGGACTGGCCCGCTCCCGAGATGCGTGTCGTTGGGGACGAAGGCGTCCTCGGTCCGCTCGACGACCGGATGGCGGCCGGCGGTGATGTCGATGCCGTCGCCGCCGACGGTCGGCCGGCAGTAGTCGTACTGCGCCGCAACCTCGGCGAAGGAGACCAGCACGTCCAGGCGGGCGAGACGGTCGGCAAGCGCCTGCACGCGCTCGGCCTCGTCGGCCACCTCGTCCCGGACCGCACAGAACAGGTCGTACTCCAGGTCGTCGGCCGCGCTCTCGGCGCGCAGAATCTCGTCCTCGCGCTCCTTGAGTTCCGGCGTGTAGTAGCGCTCGCTGTTTTTCAGCGTCTGGCGGCGCTGGTAGTCCGCGGGCACGGCGTCGAGGTTGGCGTTCGTCACCTCGATGTAGTAGCCGTGCACCGAGGTGTGGCCCACCTTCAGCGAGTCGATGCCGGTGCGCTCGCGCTCGCTGGCTTCGAGGTCGTCGATCCACTGCTTGCCCGACTGTTCGGTCGAGCGCAGCCGGTCCAGTTCCTCGTCGTAGCCCTCGCGGATGACGCCGCCCTCGGTCACCTGCTGTGGCGGGTCCGGGCGGATCGCTGCCTCGATTTCCTCGCGGGTGTCGACCAGCGGGTCCAGCGTGGCGTGCAGGTCCGCGAGCAGCCGGGCGTCGGCGTCGGCCAGATGGTCCCGGATGTCCGGCACGACCGACAGTGTGGCGGCCAGCGACCGGAGGTCACGGGCGTTCGCCCGGCCGCGAGAGACACGCGAGATGAGCCGTTCGAGGTCGTACACGTCCGCGAGCAGGTCCGAGAGCCCTTCGCGGGTCGCCGGGTCGCGCTGGAGTTCCGCGACCGCGCCGTGGCGGGCCTCGATGCGGTCCGCATCGAGCAGCGGCCGGCGGAGCCAGTCGGTCAGTTTCCGCCGCCCTAGCGCACAGGCGGTCTCGTCGACCGTGTCCACGAGCGTTCGGTTCTCGTGGCCCCGGACCGAGCGCCGTTCGAACAGTTCGAGGCTCTCGACGGCGACGGCGTCCAGCAGCATGTACTCCCGCGGGTCGTACCGCGTGAGATGGTTGAGGTAGTCGAGCGTGCCGGCGGGGTCCACGTCCGCGTCGACCGGTTCGCCGTCGGGGCCGACCGCGCCGCTGCTGCCGCGGGTGTACTCAGCGTAGGCCAGCAGGCCGCCACAGGCCCGGATTTCCGCGTCGCCGGCGAGCAGGCGCTCCGGCGGGCCGAAGTACTGCCCCACGCGGTCCTCGGCGCGCTCCCGGTCGAAGGCGGCCGCGTCGTAGCGCGTCACCAGACAGGCCGGACCGAACACGGCGTCCCGATCCACGTCGACCTCCGGCCCGACGATGGCTTCCGCCGGGCCGAACCGGCTGAGTTCGTCGGCGACGGCGCTTTCCGAGCCGACACTGGTCGCGTAGCAGTCGCCGGTCGAGATATCCAGTAGCGCCAGCCCGTATCGCTCGCCAGCGGTCAGGGCGGCGACGTAGTTGTTGTCCGCCCCGCCCAGCAGTTCGCTCTCCGTGAGTGTGCCGGGGGTGACGATTCGCGTCACCGCCCGCTCGACCACGCCGCTGACCTCGTCGGGGTCCTCGACCTGGTCGGCGATGGCGACCCGGTAGCCCGCGTCCAGCAGCGTCTCGACGTAGGACTCGGCGTTGTCGATGGGGATGCCGGCCATCGGGTACTCGCCGGTCGAGTCCTCGCGCTGGGTCAGCGTGATCTCACACAGCCGGGCGACCCGCTGTGCGGCCGCACAGAAGGCCTCGTAGAAGTCCCCGACCTGAAAGAGGACCAGGGCGTCGTCGTACTGCCGGCACAGCTCGTAGTACTGTGCCATCATCGGCGTCAGGTCCTCCTCGAGCTCGGCCATCTTCTCTGGCGGGCCAAGCGCAGCGTCCATACCGATGGGCAACAGCCGGCCACTCATAGGCGCTCCGCTCTCCTGTGCGTGCTCTGTTCGCTCTGGGTGACACTGCGACCGCAACTGACCACTGATTTTTATACCGCCCGGGAGACGTACCCGTATGTCACGTCGTGCCAACTACGCGCTCTGTCAGTTCCAGCAGCTCCTCGGCCCGTCGGCGGACTCGCTCGACGTTCCCTGGGCCGAGTACACCGGTGATTCGACCGATCCGATTTCCTTCGACATCCCCACCTCGTCACCGGATGACCCGTACGTGCAGATGCAGGTGTTCGACGTCGAGGACTTTGACCACGAGATCGTGGTCAACGGCGAGGCGCTGTCGGGGTTCGACATCGCGCCTGGCGAGGGGTGGCAGCTCTGGATGGACACGATTGCGCCCGAGCGACTGCACCTCGGCAAGAACACGATCCAGTTCCGACGGGACACCGACTCGAAGGACGCCTTCGTCGTCGGGTCGGTCACGGTCCACTGGACGGAACCCGTCGAGTGAATATATAAACAGGTCGTCGCTCGCTTGATGGGGCGTGCCAACAGCTACCATTACCGACGGACCGTACTCCCTCTGTCTGGTGGTTTCACCTGTTCTGGCTGTCTCAACGGGTGACCGACGAACGTCCCATAACCCATACTTTTATATAGAACCACATGCAATCTTCGCTTGATTATGAGCCAACGCCAGATGCAGGGCCAGCCGATGATCATCCTGGGAGAGGACTCCCAGCGGATGAAGGACAAGTCTGCACAGGAACACAACATCTCGGCCGCTCGCGCGGTCGCCGAGTCAGTACGCTCGACGCTCGGCCCGAAGGGGATGGACAAGATGCTCGTCTCCTCGATGGGCGACGTGACCGTCACGAACGACGGCGTCACCATCCTCTCGGAGATGGACATCGACAACCCGACAGCCTCGATGATCGTCGAGGTTGCCGAGACACAGGAAGACGAGGCCGGTGACGGCACTACCTCCGCCGTCGCCATCGCAGGGGAACTCCTCAAGAACGCCGAGGACCTCCTCGAACAGGACATCCACCCGACGGCGATTATCAAAGGGTTCGACATGGCCGCCACGCAGGCCAAGGACGAACTCGACGACATCGCCACGGAAGTCGACCCCGACGACGAGGAACTCCTGAAGAAGGTCGCCGAGACCTCGATGACGGGCAAGGGCGCGGAGCTCAACAAGGAGCTGCTCGCCCAGCTCATCGTCGACGCGGTCAACGCTGTGACCGTTGAGGCCGAGGACGGCTCCGTCATCGCCGACCTCGAATACCTCAACATCGAGACCCAGACCGGCAGCTCCGCCGGCAACTCCGAGCTCCTCGAAGGCGCGGTCATCGACAAGGACCCGGTCCACGAGGAGATGCCGACCGAAGTCGACGACGCCGACGTGCTGCTCGTCGACACGGCCATCGAACTCGACGAGACCGAGGTCGACGCCCAGCTCTCCGTCGACGACCCGAGCCAGCTCCAGAACTTCCTCGACAAGGAAGAAGAGCAGCTCAAGAAGATGGTCGACCAGATCGCCGACACCGGCGCTGACGTCGTCTTCTGTCAGAAGGGCATCGACGACATGGCCCAGCAC
>NZ_WPCB01000053.1:0-24014 GCF_009741785.1 Haloarcula sp. CBA1122 | reverse complement strand
GACGGGGGGTGAACTAGCCGCAGTCGACGTGGCGCTCGCACTCCGGGACACTGGCATCGAGAGCGGCGTGTTCGAGCCGTTAGCGGCCCTCGACGGCGAGTCACTGACGGCTGGCCGGGCGGCGCTCGCCGGCCTCGCGGGCGACGGCGAGTCCGTCGGCGAAGGGGCCGACGAGGAACTCGACCGCCTGCGCGACCAGCTCGGGCAAATAGAGGATCTTGCAGCGGCATCAATGGAGGTCGTCGAGGCCGTTCAGGAGGGCGCTCGGCGGCCCGACGAGTTCCAGGACGCGCTCGTCCGGCACGTCACGGGCGAGACAGGTATCGACGCTGCCAGAGTCCGCGACGCGATGCCCCGCGAGGCGACCGACGCGCGGGATTTCGTCGACGTGGCGCTCCGGGAACTCCGAAGCACGCTCCGAAGCGACGTCCGGGAGCGCGAGGGGACGGTCGCCGACCGGCTGGAAGACGACCTCGCGGACGCCCGCGGGGACATCGACGCCGCCATCGAGGCGGTGGACGACATCGCGTTCTCAGTGTCGCTCGCCCGCTTCGCCATCGCGTTCGACCTGACGCGCCCGACGTTCGTCGAGGACCGCAAGACCATCGCGGTGAAGCGGGCCCGGAACCTCACCATCGCCGACGTGGAAAGCGTCCAGCCGGTCACCTACGCCATCGGCGACCACACGCTGGACCTGGACCGGGCGAACCAGCCGCCAAGCGGCGACCGGGTGGCTGTCCTGACCGGCGCGAACTCCGGCGGGAAGACGACCCTGCTGGAGACGCTGTGTCAGGTGCAACTGCTGGCCCAGATGGGGCTGCCGGTCCCCGCCGAGGCCGCCGAGGTGGGCATTGTCGACACCGTCGTGTTCCACCGTCGGCACGCCTCGTTCAACGCCGGCGTCCTCGAATCGACGCTGCGCTCTGTCGTCCCGCCGCTGACCGAGAGCGACCGGACGCTGATGCTCGTCGACGAGTTCGAGGCTATCACCGAGCCCGGCTCCGCCGCCGATCTCCTCCACGGGCTCGTGACGCTGACCGTCGACCGCGATGCGCTGGGCGTGTTCGTCACTCACCTCGCGGACGATCTCGAACCGCTGCCTGTCGAGGCCCGTGTCGATGGCATCTTCGCCGAAGGGCTGAATCAGGACCTCGAACTACAGGTCGACTATCAGCCCCGGTTTGGCACTGTCGGGAAGTCCACGCCGGAGTTCATCGTCTCCAGGCTCGTTGCGAACGCAAAGGACCCTGTCGAGCGAAACGGGTTCGAGACGCTCGCCACGGCCGTCGGCGAGGAAGCGGTCCAGCGGACGCTCTCGGACGCGCTCTGGACTGACGAGTAGCGCAGTTACGACAGCGAACCGGCGACGACTCACTCTTCCCCTTCGACTGCCCCGGCGATGTTTTCCAGCAGCCGCCGTACCTCCCGGCAGTTGTACCATCGGATAAGCGGCGCGAAGAGAAACTCCAGCAGCGGCCCGGGAACCTCGTATTCGGCCGCGTAGGTGAGCCGCGTTCCGTTGCGCTCCGGTTCGAACCGCCAGGCGATCCGCCCGGCGAGGTCGCCGCTCATCTCGTAGACGATTCGTTCGGGCGGCTTGTACGTCGTCGCCCGAACCTCGCCGGTGAAGGTGACCCCGAACATTTTGTACTCGTAAGCAGCCCGATTCCCGCCGTTTGGCAGCCGCTCGATGCGTTCGGCGCGGGTAAGGCTCGGCGTGACGGCCGCCTGGTTCGACGGCTCGTCCATGAAGGTGAACACCGTCTCAACGGGGGCATCGAGCCAGCGGTCGTCGGACGTATGGACCGTCATACGGACTACTTCGCGTTCCAGTATCTTACAGGCTCGGCCACACAGGCCAGCAGACTAGTCCGGATACGGACGACTGCGACCGGTCCCGGCGGCTACAGCCGACGGGTACGGCGTGACTGTGCTCGGCTCTTCGAGTCGCGTCGCCGCCTACCGATGACAGCGGCGAGGTAGGTTCTATGCATCATGGGTGATTTCCCGGCCGGAATCGGACCTGCGCCAGGCAGGAACCCGGCCCCACTTGTTGATTTCGGGAAAGCAGGAGACGGGGCGAGTTAGAGGGTTGCGCTTACGCGTTACCGGTCACGTTGAGGCGGTTGACCGCCATCACGCCGAACCCCTCCTGCAGGAGTTCGGTGCGGCCATCGGCGGTGTTCCGTTCAGCGTCAACGCACAGGGTCAGCGACACGTCGGCGTCGACCCGGATGTCGGTCCAGGTCGGCCGCACGCTGGTCACGCGGTCGACCGCCACGTCTTCGACGCCGTCGACGGCCGCGAGGACACCGGCGACACCGGCTTCGAGGGTCTCGGACCCGCCACGCGGAACGCGCAGTGATACGTCGGCCGATACCTCGGTCGGGGGAGTCGCCTGCAGCGACATAACGCCGACGGCCGGAGTCGAACCGGGCCGAGAGGGCACTCACCAGTCGAGTCGCGTCGGTCGGAGACTGCGCGGGTGGCGGGCGCGTACGTCCGGCCCGGAACGGCCGGTACAGGATTCCCACACCGGGAGGATGGGGAACCCGACGGCTGGACAGCGAGATAGCTACACGACACAGTACAGACTCGGGGGCGAGTGGCACAGGCCGACAGGCCACACTGGGCGGTGCAGGCCTATCAGACGGAGTGGCCGAGCGGGAGACAGGGCTTCACCGCTTGACAGTGAGCCCGAACGAATCGCCACCGCAGTGCGGCGTCCGTGAGTGGGACGCCGGTCCCACGGCAGCGAACCAGTCTATGGTGCCACGGGCGGAATTTTCACCGAGCGGGTGTCCGCAGTGGCCCGTTCCCCAATAAGGGATGCGTACTCGACCGTAGCGTCAAGGCTACGTTCGATAGCCGACCGCCCGCTGTACAGCCAGCGAGCGAACGACGTTGGCGCGGGAACGGGAATTGCGTAAGTCATGGGTCACCACGTCGGTGAAAGCGACGTATATCCGACCAGAACCGGTGATATATTAAATCTGTTTCAGACATGATACCAAATGACAAGAACGGGCGCGTTCGCTGGCACGACAGCACGGCTTCAGTCGGCCGCTGCTGGTTGCTGCGTCGCAGTCGGTCCCTCGGCACTTGCCTTGCTGTGTGTGGCTGTTCCCGCCAGCGTCCGCGTGGAGTTCCCCACGACGAGCAGGCTGCTGGCCGTCATCGCCAGCGCCGCAAACAGTGGGTTCAGGACGCCAAGCAACGCGAGCGGGAGCGCCACGGCGTTGTAACAGAACGCCCACGCGAGGTTCTGTCGGACCCGCGTGCGAGTTGCGGCCGTCACGGCGAACATGTCAGGAACGGCGCGCAGGTCGTCTGTTGTGACGACCGCGTCGGCCGCATCGGCGGCCAGTGACGTGCCTGACGCCATAGCGATGCCGACGTCGGCGGCAGCCAGGGCCGGGGCGTCGTTACTCCCGTCGCCGACCATCGCGACAGTCCCGCGGGACTGCAGTCGCTCGACGACTTCGGCTTTCGCCTCCGGCGGCACCCCGGCGAACACTTCGTCGACGCCGTCGTGGCGCTCGAACGGGACGGCGGCCTCGGGCCGGTCGCCAGTGATGACGACGACATCGCGGTCCCGGGCGAGCGTCGAGACGACCGACTCCCAGTTCGCGCGGAGCCTGTCCCCCGCGACGAGCACGTCCTGTGCTTCGCCGTCCCAGCCGACGAGCGCCGGGACACGCCCGTTCTCAGTCGCACGCTCACACTGGGTCCGGAGGTCGGCGGACACGTCGAACCCGAGGTCGTCGAACAGCGCTTGTGTCCCGACGACAACGTGGTCTCCGTCAACCGTCGCACTGACGCCCTGACCCGGGTGTTGTTCGAACCCGGAGACAGCCGCGTTGGGGACCGGGACGGCGTCGGTCACTGCCTCGGCGACGGGATGCTCCGCAAACTGCTCGACTGCGGCCGCCCGAGACATCGCCCGCTCGTCGGCCTGCTCCAGCAGTTCCATCTCGCCGGTCGTCAGCGTGCCCGTCTTGTCGAACGCGACCACGTCCGCGTCGGTCGCCGTCTCGAACACCGCATCGCCGGTGACGACCGTTCCGCCGTCCAGCGCCCGGCGGATGCCGGCCGCGGTCGCCAGCGGCGTCGCCAGCCCCAGCGCGCAGGGACAGGAGACCACGAGTACAGCCAGCCCGGTCAGCATCGCGTCCGTCGGCGTCGCTCCGGCGACGAGGTGCCCGCCGGTAGCGAGAACAGCCAGGAAAACCACCAGCGGGACGAAGACGGCGGCGATACGGTCAACCAGCCGCTGGACGCCGCCGCGCGTGCTCTGGACCTCCCACAGCAGGTTCGTCAGCCGGTCGACGGTGCTCTTGGCGTCCGGCCCGACCTGGACGACGACGCCGCCCTGCGTGACCAGCGACCCCCCGATGACCTCGTCGCCGTCCGTCTTCCGGACGGCTAGCGACTCCCCCGTCACGAGCGACTCGTCGACGGCAGCGGTCCCTTCCACGACGGTGCCGTCGACCGGGACGCGATCCCCGGACCGGACGACGACTTCGTCACCCGGGCCGAGGTCGCCGACCGCGACCTCCTCGTGACCACCGTCGGTGCGTCGCCGGGCGCTATCGGCCCGCTGTGTCGTGAACTCTGTGAGGCGGTCCAGCGCGCGCCGCCGGACCCGGTCCTGATAGTAGTCGCCGACCGAGACGGCCATCACGATGACCGTCGCCACGTCGAAGTACACCTCTGTATGTCCCAAAATGACGGCGACAACGCTGTACAGGAAAGCGGTCACGGCAGCCATCGCCACCAGCAGGTCCATGTTCGGCCGGCCGGCCCGGAGGCTGACGTAGGCCCCGCGAAGCAACGGCCACCCGGTGTACCCGACCACAACACCGGTCATCACGGCCATGTTCCACAGCAGGTAGTCCCCCGCCTGCCCCGCCGGGTCGAACAGCAACAGCGACGGGTCGACACCGAGGTAGGCCGGGTAGAGAAAGAGGATGTACCACAGCATCGTCATCATTCCGAAGAAGCCGCCGACGATGAGACGCCCCTCAAGTTCGTACTCGTCGTCGGTCTCTGTGGCCTGCAGATTGGCGTCGTAGCCGGTGCCGGCCACCGCGTCCGCGAGGTCCGACTCGGAGAGCGTATCGGCGTCGTAGGTGAGTTTCATCGTCCCGGTCGGGTAGCTGGCGGCCGCGGCGGCGACGCGTCGTGGTCTGTGGCCCGCGCTTCCAGAAACGTCTCGCAGGTCGCACAGTGCATCCCCTCGACGGAGAGGAAGGCCGTCTCGCCGTCGGCGTCGTCCGGGTCGGGTCCTGTGTCGGCCGCATCGTGGGTCTCCGTCGCCGGGTCGTCGAGCGTCCGGGCGACCTCCAGACAGCCGCGACAGCAGAACGTCCCCTCGACCGCGTCGTCGGTGACCGGCGTATCAACCGGCAGGTCACAGAGCGTACAGTGGGTCATGTCCAGGGCATCGGCAGGGGTGGTTTCGGGATGACGATACCGAACGCCGCCAGCCCGTTCGACAGCGGGACGAGCGCGAGCGCGATGAAGACGACCCCGAGCACCCGGTGTAGCGTCGCGCGATGGCCCGGCGACAGCGTGCCGAAGGCGGTCCCGTAGGCGAACACCAGCGGGAACGTCCCGAGGCCGAGCGCGGCCAGCGAGAGCCCGCCAGTGAGCGCGGATCCCGTCGCAAACGCATACAGGAACGCCGGGTAGAGCAGCGGACAGGGGAGCAGCCCGTGCATTGCACCCAGCGCGACCATCCCCGGGCCGTCGACCCACCGGTCGACTCTGGCGACGAGCGACGCGGAGAGTCGCTGGAACAGGTCCCCGACCAGCGGTAGCGACCGGGCCACATCGACGGCGCGGCCACGGGAGAGATACCCCAGCCCCACGGTGATGATAGCGAGGCCGACGAAAACCCCGACGGCTCCACGGACGGCGGTCCCGAGGCGTGCTAAGCCGGCCACGTCGTACAGAACGCTGCCAGCAGCGCCAAGCACCGTTCCGACGAGCGCGTAGCTCAGCGTCCGTCCGGCGTTGAACAGCGCGTGCTGACGTATTTCGTGGCCTGATACCGGCCCGCCGTCGTCAAGTCTATCGGCGTAGGTGGTGACTAACGGCCCGCACATCCCGAGGCAGTGGACACTCCCGACGAGTCCCAGCCCGACGAACGCCGCGAGGCCGGCCGTCTCACCGGAACTCAGCCCCGCCGTCCCGAACTGCATATCAGACGGTACTCGACTCGGTTGGTTGTGTCATCCAGAACAGGCTGCCGGCGATGATGACGACGCTGACCAGCGAGAGCGCGACGATGGAGCGTCCGGTTCCCTGCATGTAGTACGCGACCGGCGCGAGACCGAGCAGCGCCAGCAACGTCACGAGCCGAGGGCTTGACGCAGACATATCTGGCCGTACGTTAGAGGGATTATAAAAAGAAACGGGTCGTTCCTGCCGGCTGAAAACACCATCAGGGGTTTTTTTAGGTAATCTGCTATCTTCCCAGATATGGTACGGCACGAAGCTAGAAGCAGCCAGCTGCCAGATTCGCACGACGCGGTGGGGGTGCGACGATGGCGCTGAGTCGGCGACAGTTCGTCGGTGCCGCAGCCGGGACGGCGGCGCTGGCCGCGACCGGCACGGCGACAGCACAGGAAGAACCGGACTACGGCGGCTGGTTCGACGACGTCTCGAACTACGACGGGACCGCCGACAAGCGAGGCCAAGACACTGTTACAATCACCGTCGGCGCGCAGGGCAACAACGGCGCGTTCGCCTTCGACCCGCCGGCAGTGATGGTCAGCCCGGGCACAGAGGTCGTCTGGGAGTGGAACGGCGAAGGCGGCGGTCACAACGTCGTCTCCGACGGCGACGGCCCGCTCGACTCCGGGGGCGCGGTCAGCGAAGCCGGCACGACCTACAGCCACACCTTCGAGTCTGAGGGGATGTTCAAGTACGTCTGTGTTCCCCACGAAGCGCTCGGAATGAAAGGCGCAGTCGTCGTCCGGTCCGGTGGCAGCGGGGGCGGCGACTCCGATGGCGGCGGTCAGCAACAAGGACCGCCGGCAAACCCGGATTACGGCGGCTGGTTCGACGACGTGTCGAACTACGACGGAACGACAGTCGACAGAACCGACGCCGATAGCGTCGAGATATCGGTCGGTTCACAGGGCAACAACGGCGCGTTCGCCTTCGACCCGCCAGCGGTTCGGGTGACACCCGGCACCGAAGTGACGTGGAAGTGGACCGGCGAAGGCGGCGGCCACAACGTCGTCTCCGACGGTGACGGTCCACTCGACTCCGGGGGCGCGGTCAGCGAAGCCGGCACGACCTACAGCCATACCTTCGAGGAAATGGGCGTGTACAAATACGTCTGTGTCCCTCACGAGTCACTCGGGATGAAGGGCGCTGTCGTTGTCGGTGGCCCGCTCGATGGCAGCGGTGGTGGCAGTGACGGCGGCAGCGGACAGGAAGGGAGCGGTATCGAACTCTCCGGCCCGCAGTGGCTCCTTTCAGGCTCGGTCCTGCTGGCGTTCTTCTCGCCGCTGTTGTTCGCGGTCGCGATGCGACGCCGCCAGAACGGGCGGCCACCACAGACGGGTGAAGGTGGCGAGCTACGGCGGGCGAGCGGCCCGGAACCTGTTGAAGAGGCCGCTGAAACTGAACCGGCTGTCGAATTAGGCCACGACGAGTACGACCCGAAGGGAACGGCGGCGCTGGTCGCGTTCTACTTCGTGCTCATCGCCCTGCTGTGGGTGTTCATGTACTTCGTCGAGTTCCTCGGCCGTGTCTCAATAATCGGGTGATATCATGCAGGTTCATAGATTCGAAAAAGTTTGGCTCGGTGCAGCGATACTGCTCATCGTCGGTTTCATCGCCACCATCGCGTACGGGTCGGTTGGTGTCGGCGTCGGGATGGTCGACGATACGGGCGGACAGATCAGCGCAGAAGAAGTACAGAACGGTAACACTGGGACCCAGTTCGACGACCCCGGTGTCGTCAAAGAGGACGGGCAGTACGTCGTGTACGTCGTCGCCCGGCAGTTCCAGTTCTCTCCCGGAACTGGGGACACACCGATCCGCGTGCCCGCGGGTGAGAACGTCACGTTCAAGGTGACCAGTGCAGACGTGGTGCACGGCTTCTCAGTGGTCGAAACCAACATCAACACGATGGTCATTCCCGGGCAGGTCTCGGAAGTCTCGGCCCGGTTCAACGAGCCCGGCACCTACGGGCTCATCTGTCACGAATACTGCGGGGCGGCCCATCACACGATGGGTGGCTCCGTCGAGGTCGTCCCGCCGGAGGAGTACGATATGCAGCAAGAGAACATCGACCAGTCCGCAGATGACGCACAGGCTCAGGAGGAGGCGGATCAGTAATGGTGTTCGTCGACTCCTATCCGAAAACGTCGAAGCTCGTCCGTAGCGAGTTCCTCGTCTCGTTCATCGCTCTCGGAATCGGTGCGCTGTTCGGCGTCATCCAGGCGCTCCATCGGACCGGCGTGTTCCGGGGCTTCGTCAGTTCAGCCGACTACTACACGATTCTGACGGGCCACGGCGTCCTGCTGGCGCTCGTGTTTACCACGTTCTTCATCGCAGGACTGTTCACATGGGCTGTCGCCAGCAGTCTCGAACGGGAGTTGCCACAGCGTATCGCCTGGTCGGCCTTCTGGATAATGCTCACGGGGACGGTGCTTGCGGCCGTGTCTATCATCGGCGGTATCGTCGGTTCGCCGTCGATCCTGGGTCACGACCTCGAAGCGGACGTGCTGTTCACCTTCTACGCCCCGATGAAGGCGCACCCGGCGTTCTACATCGGCGCCGCGCTCATCATCGTCGGCTCGTGGGTCGCCGGCCTCGCGTACTTCAAGTCCCTGTGGGAGTGGCGCTCTGAGAACCCGGGTGAACGCATTCCCCTGCAGACGTTCATGGTCCTGACGACGATGCTGATGTGGTACGTCTCCACCATCGGCGTCGCCGTCGAGGTCGTCGCCTTCCTCATTCCGTGGTCGCTCGGACTCATCCAGAACGTCGACCCGCTGCTGACGCGGACGCTGTTCTGGTACTTCGGCCACCCGGTCGTGTACTTCTGGCTCATGCGGCGTATCTCGTCTGGTACACGATTCTACCGAAGCTGGCCGGTGGGCGGCTGTTCAGTGACCCGCTGGCCCGCGTCGTGTTCGTCGCCTTCCTGCTGCTTTCGACCCCGGTCGGCTTCCACCACCAGTACACCGACCCCGGTATCCCCTCGGGCTACAAGTTCATCGCGATGACGAACACGATGTTCTTGCTGTTGCCCTCGCTGCTGACCGCGTTCACCGTGGTCGCCTCGGTCGAACACGGCGCTCGCCAGCGGGGTGCAAAGGGCTATCTCTCCTGGCTTCGGAATCTGCCCTGGGGTAAGCCGGCCTTCGCCGGCTGTATGCTCGCCGGCCTGATGTTCGCCGCAGGAGGGTTCTCCGGCATGATCAACGCCGGGATGAACATCAACTACCTCATCCACAACACCATCTGGGTGCCCGGCCACTTCCATCTCACCGTCGGGACTGCGTTCGCGCTAACGGCGATGGCGATCAGCTACTGGCTGGTCCCACAGATCACCGGGAAGAAACTCCGACAGCGCACCATCGCCACGCTCCAGCCGTACGTCTGGTTCGTGGGCATGGCGGTGATGTCGAACGCCATGCACCGCGCCGGCCTCGCCGGCATTCCGCGACGGACTGCCGAACCGACGTACGACGAGTTCGCGTTCGAGGGCGTCGCCGGAACGGTCGGCGAAATGCGCATCCAGATCGCCATCGGCGGCTTCCTGCTGTTCGTCGGCGCGGCGATGTTCCTCATCGTCATGGCCGACACCTTGCTCGCTCGCCGCGGCGGGACGCTGTCGGTCAACGGGACGATTCCGGAGCCGCTGTCCGGCGCGGACCACAGCCCGCGTATCCTGGACAACTACAAGCTCTGGACGGCGATTGCCCTGCTTCTCATCGCCATCGCCTACGGGCCGCCGCTCGCCAGCATGGTCGCTGATGGACTGTTCGCGCCCGGTAGCCCGCCGATCCCGGTCTAACACAACTTCACTACTCTCTCATCATGTTCGACGACGTCGACGGTCCGGAGCAGAAAACGCTGCTACGACTCCTCATCATCGTTGGAATCGGCTTGCCGATCCTCATCGAGGTCGTTACCTTCGGGAGTATGATGGGGCATCATTTGACCGGGGACACCGGGGATGAGGCGGTCCCCGAAACGCCGACTGCGGAGCCGGCCGGTGCCGGCGTCGGCGACCCGATTCTGGAATCCGCGAACGTCTCAGCCCGCATCGGTGCGGCGTCTGTCGTCACCGCTGACGAGGGGTGGCGGTTCACGCTCACGGTGAACGTGACGAACACCGGGACAGACCCCGCGGCAGTTCGTCTCGACAGCGTCACCACCCGCAGCGGCGAGACGGTTGCGGAATCCGCGAGCACCGGACAGCTACCAGTGAATCAGACTGACGACGTGACCAAGTCGTGGCTACTGCCCCCCGGCGAACGACCGGACACTGTCTCCGTAACAGTGCTAGTGTATCCGGACGGGGGCTCGGTACAATCGACGCAATACACCGTTGCGCTCGGTGACATCCCCGTTTCGAACCGCTGACCGTCTCACTCGTCCACGGGGTCGCCACAGGACGGGCAGGCGGTAGCATCGGGCGGGAGCGACTCGCCGCACTCGCCACAGTACGACTGGCCGGCGTCGCGGCCGCCCGGCGTGAAGACGGACGTATCGTCCATCCATGCCTCGTTCGTCGCCGAGTCAGCCGCATTCGAACTGTCCGTCCCGGCCGTCTCCGATTCCGTTTCTGTACCGCTGTCGGTGGCCGCCGTTTCCGGTTCCGCGTCGTCGTCCGACGGCTGCGCGTTGTTCTGTTCCGATCCGTGAGCGGGCGGTTCCGCCGCCGGGACCTCGTCGGGCGAAAACACTCGCGTCCCGGTGTGTCCCGGTGGCTCCTCGTCGCTGTCAGCATCTGCGGTGTCGGTCCCCGCTCCAGTCTGTTCCCGGGAGTCCGGTGCGGCGTCCACAGTCCGTTCGGCAGTCGGACTCTCGTCGCTGCTTTGTGAGCCGCCGACCGGTGGCATGATAGGGAACCGCTGGTCCGGACGGCGCTGGGGGTTCGAAAGCGGCGCACGGATTCGAACGACGGTTCCAGCGAGCAGTTGGAACAGGAGGTACGCGCTCGCCAGCACGCCGGGGACGGCGATGAACAGAGGTGTGGCTTGCGATGGCTGTACGCCCGTCAGTTGCAGCGCCGTCTCCGCTACGGGAGCGACGCCCGCCCGCGCCAGCCACGGGGACAGCGACGACGACACGCCGGGTGCGACGACCGGCTGGGTCAGCCACCCAGTCCCGAGAGCAGCGGCGCTTACGAACACCAGCAGCGACAGGAGTCGTGGAACCGAAAGCGTGTAGACGCGGTGTCCATAGGCGACGGTCCGGACGACGAGATGCACCGTCCCGAACAGTGCAACTACCGTGAGCAGACGTTGCTGGCCGAGCGTGACACTGAGCAACAGGCAGCCCAGAAGCACACTGCCGGGGAGAGCGAGCAACAGGCTCGGATGGTCCAGCCGATACGCGTCGGCGAGGTTGCCGTAGCTGTTCCGAAGCCGTCGGTTGACGAGGACAACGGTCGCCAGCGACGGACCGAGGAGCCAGAGACTGGCGGCAAGTACAGTGCGTAGCGAGATAGTCCGGCCAGCAAGTGTCACAAGAACAGTACCTTCGATCCCTGGGAACTGCGCCAACAGCAGCCCCGTCGCGAGCACCCAGCCACCGTAGACGAGCCATGCCAGACCCACACCCACAAACAGCCAGGTTTCAGTTCGCAGTAGTGCGGCGGACTCGCGGAGTTCCAACCCCAGTCGACCACGCTCCATCAGCCTGATATTTCCCGACCGACCGCTTAACTGTGGGTGGTCACGCCGCCCGAATTGTCATCGTGGCGACGCCCGACAGTTCGAGTTCGTCGCCCGGTTGGATCGGTTCCCGGTCGCCTTTCTTCAACTGGGTCTCGTTCAGCCGCGTCGGGTTGTCCCCGAGGTCGACCAGATAGTACCCTTCCGGCTGGCGGTCGAACCGGACGTGTTCGCGGTGGATCCGAACCGCTTCGTCTTCCGGTCGCCCGGCATCCAATAGTGCCGCCCGAATCTCCCGGCCGATGCGGTCACCGTCTTCGATGGTGATGTCACGACCCTCGACCGAGAGGACGAGTTTGTCCGGTACCGCCGCGTCGTCGGTGGACTGTGACGCGAGTGTGTCGACGGCGTTGCCCGTGGCTCCTGACTCACTCTCCGTCTCATCGGCGGTCGACGACCCTGTCGAGTCAGCCGTCGGCGTGTCGCTCTCGCCGCGATGTGCGTCTAAGTCCTCCCCACAGTTGACACAGAAGCTGGCATCGTCGTCGACAGCGGTGTCACAGGACGGGCACGCGTCGAGCGAGCCGTCGTCGCCCGGTGTGATATCCTGTACGTCGGCACCGCAGGCGACACAGAAATTCGCGTCGGCGTCGAGTTCGCGGTCACAGTCCGGACAGGAAATCGTCGCCGCGTCGTCATCTGTCTCCGAGGTGTCGTCGGATACCTCGGCGTCCGCATCGGAGTCACTGCTGGACTGGTCCGAGGTGTCGTCATCCTCGTCGGGTTCTTCCGCAGCCTTCGGCTCGGTTTCGTTTTCGGCATCGGTGTCGGCTTCAGGCTCGTGTTCCGTCGCCGTCTCCGCCGTCCCCACCGTCTCGTCTCCGGCCTCGGCTGCCCCAGTATCCGAGGCTCCATCCACCGATGCGCCGTCGTCGCTGTCATCGTCGACAGTGTGCCCATCTGGGGCGTCGGCTTCGTCGCTAGCCCCCATCGGCCGGCCATCCGTCGGGTCCGCCTCGTCCGTGCCTTCCGGTATCAGGTCGGCGTCGTCCGGCACCGCATCGTCGGTGTCAAAATCAGCAGCGCTTTCGTCAGTGTGTTGCCACTCACCACAGTCCGGGTTTGTGCACCATCCGCCCGCGACTGTCGGATCAAAGTCCTCGTCGCATATGGGGCATTTTACCGTGCGGTCGGATTCAGGCATGGGTTTCGTTAGAGAGTATAGAGTCGAGAAATAAAATACTTGTCCCACGAAACTTTCTCTCTATTCGTCTGTCATAATAACGGTATCCCGTTCGGAAATGTCGAGATCAGGGTCGATATCTCGGACTGGCATCCCGCCGCTTTCCGGTGTTTCCGGAAGCGCACTGTCGGCAAACAGGAGCACGGAGATGTTGTCCTTCCCCCCGCGGTCGTTTGCCAGTGACACGAACTCCCGACTCGCCGCGTCGAGGGACGCTGCATCGAGGACCACGTCACGGATCTCGTCGTCGGTGACGGCCGCTTCGCGGATACGCTCGGCCACTGAATCGGCGTGGTCCGAATCGACGTACTCCTCGTACAGTTCCGGCGCGTCGGTCTGTGCGTCGATGAGTCCGTCGCTGGTCGCCAACACCGTGTCCTCCGCGTACAGCCTGACCGTCCGCGTGTCCACCCCGACAGTCGCCTCGTCGGGGTCCTCGTAGCCGGACCCGCCCAGCGCGCGTGTGATCTCGTTGCCGTTCGGGTGGACGTGTGCCTCGACCGGGTCGATTTCGTCGTTGTCGACCCACTCCTGAACGACGGCGTGGTCTCTGGTCAGCGGTGAAATCGTCTCACGGGCGCTGTTGACGACGTAAGCCCGGCTATCACCGACCCAGCCGTAGTGGAGTTTGCCGTCGGCGTAGATGCCTGCAACGACCGTCGTGTAGGATTGGGTCCCGGTCTCGTTTGCGTACCGGATGATCTCGCGGTGGGCCGCCGTAATCGCCTCCGCCACGGCAGTTTCGAGTTCCTGTTCGCCGGGCGGGTCCGGGAGGACGTCGCGGGCGACATCGACGTCGAACCCGCCGGGATAACTCCGGGCCGTTCGAATCGCCACGGGGGCGAGGTGTTCAGCCACGATAGTCGTCGTAATGTACGACGCAATGTCTCCGGCGTCGTGTCCGCCGGCACCGTCGGCCACCACGAACACGCCGGCCGAACGGTTCATCGGTCTCCCGTTGCCCTCAGTGTCAGCTGAAGCCCCTTCGTCAGTGTCCGCTGCGTCCGTGTCGTCAGCGGTATCGGTCGCCGTCTCAGTACCGGCTGTCTCGTCTGTCACATCCGCCGTCTCGTCGCCGTCTGCTGTGACCGGCTCCTTCGACTGTGGCCTGTCTTGCCCGCGGTAGCCGTCCCGATGCCCCTCCTCGAACACCGTCAGCGAGACGCTGTCCTCGTTGATGCCCTGTCCTCGCTTCCGCTCGCCGATGTCGTAGTTCGTGCTGTATCTCATGACTCCTCCGGATGGAACTCGAACGTGACCCCGTAGGTCGGATGGACCAGCGACACCAGGTCGCCGTCGGTGAGTGTCACCGACTCGGGTGGAACGTTGCCGTGTCTGTCGGTCGGGTCCTCGCCCTCGGAGCGCAGACGGTTGCGTCCGGGTTCGGAGAGGACCCGCTGCCAACCGGCCCCCTTCTGGACGAACGTCCCGTTGAGGCTCCGGTCGTGGAGGGACCACTCGCCGTCCTCGATATCGAACTGTACCTGCACCGAGGAGATGTACTCCCCCTGCGGGTCTTCGATTGTTATCGATGCCGGGGGACCGCTCGCGCCCTGTCGCCCGATAGTGTCGCCCGGTTCGACGGTGAACTGCCTGTCCGCTTGAATGTACGTCACTGACGCCGTCGCGGGCGGCGTTGGATCGCGCCGTTCGAGGACCTCTTTGAGGACCGTCGCGTTCCGGTATCGGTCGCGGTAATGTGACTGCGTGGCCCGTTCGACGATTTCGGCCAGATAATCGTCGCAGTCGGCCCCGAACGCTTGCGGGTTCACCCCGTCTTTCTTCGGGACGCTCCCCTTGAGCAAGAATAGGAGTATCTTCCCGATAGAATACACGTCCGACCACGGCCCCTGCCGAACGTCGGTTCGGCTGGCCTCGGCGACTTCGCGGGGCTTGAACGGCCCCAGAATCGTCGTCCCGGTGTTGCCGGAGGACGGATCCTCGGTGGCATCGAACCCCGTCGCCGTATTGAAATCGATCAGCGTGGGCGTGATGTCGGGTGTGAGCATCACGTTCTCCGGTTTCAGGTCCCGGTAGACGATCTCGTTCTCGTGGAGAAACCCCATCGCGTCACAGAGGTCGATGCCGATCTGTCGGACCTGTTCGCTGTCGTCGATTGGGCCGTGCTGGTCGATGACTTCGTCGAGTTCGATGCCGTCGACGATCAGCTGGACGACCAGAAACGGAACGTCACGCTCCGTGACCTGATCGTAGTAGTCCATCACGTTCTCGTGACCGCCGGCCCGGCGGATGCGTTCCAGTGATCCGACCTCCTTTTTGAAGTACTCCTCGATGATGTCGGGGTCGTTCTGGGATTCGGTGTAGTTGGGGTACTTCACAGCGACCGGCTCACCCGTCTCGGTGTCTCTGGCGCGGAACGCCTTCGCGAACCCTCCCTTGCCGAGGAACTCCTCGAGTTCGTACTGGCCGGCGATGACATCACCGCTCTCAGGTTCCCAGTTCATGGATCACCCGTTTCTCCGGCCAGTAGCGGCCCTGCCGACACTGCAGGTCGTTGCAGTCACTTCTGGATGCCCTCGTCAGTGACGATCTTCGTCGCCTTGTTCTGCTCCTTGCGTCCGCCTTCCATCACGATCCGCGTCTCACGCTCAGCGGTCTGGACGGCCTCGGTGTCCTCGCCGTGGATGCGCGTCATCCGCTCCAGTTGGGTCTGTGCCTCGGCGACGTTGCCCTTGCCGAGTTCCGTCTTGATAACGGTCTGTCGGTGGTCCACGTCGACCTGTTCGTTGTGCGCGGCCAGTTTCGCCTCGTCGTCGGTGTAGTCGACGGTGATCGATTCCCGCGTCGTCTCGCCGCCAGCGTGCAGCGTGACATCCGCCACGGACACGGCGTCTTGCGGGTCGTTGGCCGGCGCGTGTATCTTCAGCACGACTCGCTGAGTCTCCCGCTCTAGCAGGTCGGGCAGCGGCACGACAGCCGCGTTGTCCTCCCAGTTGGGGTCTACAGACTGGGTCTGTGGCAGCGAGCGGTACACTTCACTCACCTCGACACCGTCAGCCACGTCAAGTTCGAGACGGGCGTCGGGAGCGACGACGGTCCCGGCCTCCTCGACTGCGTCGCCGAAGAACGACTCGATGTCACCGGCGGCGTCCAGGTGTGTCCATTCGCCGCGGGCAACGGTACCGAGCGTCCGGATCGTCTCCTCGCGGTAGTCGCTCCCGATACCGGCCGCCTTGATTCTGATGCCCTCGGTGTCGATTTCGCGTGCTAGCGTCCCGAACGCTTCCGGGTCGTGGGAGTTGTCCTTCCCATCAGAGAGGAGCAGGACCCGCCGAGCCGTGTTGTCGTCTGTCGGCAGATCCTGCAGGGACGCCTTCGCTTCCAGCAGGCCGCTGTACATATCGGTGCCCCCGCCAGCGGAGATGTCAGCGACCGCGTCCACTGCCGTTTCACGCGAAATAGTCCCCCACCGGGTCGGTGCAAGAACCGTCGTGACCTCGTTGTCGAAGGCGATGATCGAGATGTAATCGTCCTCGTCGAGTAGCCCGAACACCCATTCAGCGCCAGCGCGGGCCTGTTCGATGTCTTCGCCGGCCATCGATCCACTCGCGTCGATACAGAGAGCAATCTGTCGCGTGGGTGGCTCCTCCAACCGTCCGGGCTCGACTTCGATCTCAGCGGTCAGTTTCGCCCCGCCCGTCGGCACGTAGGGTCGGTTGACCTCGCTCACGACAGTAGCGGTCATACTGGTAGATGGGTCGTACGGAGTAATTATATGTTTCCCTCAAATCGAGGGAAAAAAGTTCCAACCGCTACCTGGGCCGGTAGCCTGTAGTTACTAGCTACCCCCCGGTAGTAGGAACAATCTACGTCGCCTGTCACGCTGGCTCGACTCGGCTGCCGACCCAGAGAAGGGTTCCGAGCAGTGCCACGACAGTGAGCGGAAGGAGCCACTGGAACAGCGAGAGAAGTCCAGCGCTCGCCTGCACACCGACAACGAGCAAAATAGTGGGCCCACAGCAGGCGAATCCGGAGAGCAGTCCCGGCAACCCCGACACAGCCCCTGCCCCCGGGCCGAGACGGCAGGCCGATGGGCCGCGCCACGCGACGGCGGAGACGGCGAGGTTGAGTCCGACCAGCGATGCCAAGACGGCACCGAGAAGCACGTTCAGCGGCGAGACGAGCAGTTCGACTGGGCCGACGACGACCAGTGCAATCGGTTCCCACTGAAACGGCCCGACCTGCCGGAACGCACGGGTAAGCGGGTTACTGACGACAGAAACCTCGTAGCCGGCTGGGCCGAAACCGAGGTGTCTGAGACCAGCGAGGTACAGCAGGAAGTACGCCAGTCCAGACACACCCAGAAGCAACTGACCGTCGCGGCGGGTGAGCGCTCCCCGGACCGCAACCGCAGTGTGCCGAAGCAAGCGTTCGATGCGAGCGGCCACACCAGCCCCGTCGGCTGCACTATCAGTCGACATACGCACTCTCCGGATAGAAACCGGCCCAGGCGAACCACATGGCGTCGAAGGCCAGTGAACGGTCCAGCGGGAGCGAATCGGCATCGTGTGTGGTCCCTTCGAGCGTGTAGCCGTCGTCCGCCGCTTCGACCGTCGCTGACTCCGGATTCGCGTACACGTAGCCCGTTTCGAGGTCGGTGTCGGCGACGGCGACGTACGGCGTGTCGCCGATGTTGCCTGTCAGAACGCGCTGACTCAGCAGTGTTCCCTTATCGAAGGCCACCGCCCCCGTCTCCGTCCGGGTCCCGATGACGACGGTCTTTGGGTGCGCGCGGCTGTCACCCTGCAGCGGCTCAAACAGCGTCCGAGTGCTCGAATAGTAGCCGCGTTTCGCGTTGTACTGGCCGTATGGATCAGTGCCGTAACGCCGCGAGAAGCTGGTATCCTCGGTCAGAACGGTCGTTTCCGGATAGGTACTGGACCAGCGGTCCCACGTCGTCCAAGTGATCCGGAACTCCCGCAGCGACTCGCCAGTTAATGGGCCCGTAATCGCTGTCGCCAGCATCTGTGGCCACCAGCTATCGGTGCCCCGGTCGTACATCGTCAAATTCGAGTTCACAAGCCGCCCTGAGACGCCGAACTCCACCGGACCGCGCTCAAATCCCTGTGCGGTGCCCGTCAGCGGACAGTACGTCACAGCGACGGAATTACCACCGACAGTGTCGTTCACGATTTCGTGGTGGACGAGAATGTACTGCGGATAGGCTTTCGCCTCCCCGTCGCGGACCACGCCGAACACCGGGTCGTCCGGAGCCAGTATCTCTGGAGGCGTCTCGGCAAACGTCGGGTCGTCGATGGACGGAATACCGTCTTTACGAACGCCGCCGCTGACGATCTTCTCTTCGAGCGTCCCGATCTCGTAGTCTAGATGCAGGCGACCATCAGCCGTCGGTGGCTTCGACCCGTCGCTTCGGTCGGTTGCCGTCGATGGCGTCCCGGTTCCGCCGCCGGACCCGGCCACTGAACGCGATCCAGTAGTCGAGCCGTCATCTCCCGCGCAGCCTGCGCCGCCGAGTGTCACACCGGCACCAACCGTCGTGAGAAGCCGTCGGCGGGAAAGGTCCATGCCATGTGTAGTCTTTCCAATCACTAAGTCTCGCGGTGAGGGGCCGGTAACTCCCTGCTGGCACGCTCAGCGAGGCTATCTCGGTGTACGAACCAACGCTCGGACGGCCTAATTGACGAGGGTGGCGGCCAGCGACGAGACGTACGCCAGTTCGTCCTCGTTCACGCCGTGGCCCATCCCCTCGTAGATGCGTTCCTCCACGTCCCCGTTCAGCTGCTCGAAGACCGAGGCCGTAACGTGAACGCGCTCTTCGGGAATGTGCGGATCGACGTCGCTACAGCCCAGGAACACCGGCGTTTCCTCGATGTCGCCCTCGTACTCGCTCTCGTCGATGGTCTCGCCGATGAGGCCACCACTGAGAGCCACGAGCCCGCCGTAGCGCTGCGGGTTACGGGCGACGAACTCGCTCGCGAGACAGGCCCCCTGGGAGAAGCCCAGGACGAGCACACAGTCGGTTGGTATCCCGGCTTCCTCGGCCTCCGTGACGGCGTCCTCGATAGCCTGCAGTCCCGATGTCCGCCCGGGTTCGTTCTGCTCGACCGGCGAGAGGAAGGAGTTAGGGTACCAGGTGTTCCGCGCGGCCTGGGGGGCGAGCAGAGCCAGCCCGTCCTGCTGGAACTCTGTTCCCATCTGGACGATACTCCGGGCAGTCGCACCCCGACCGTGGACCAGCACCGCCGCCGCGCTCGCCTCCGATAGCGCGGCTCCAGCAGTCACGAGTTGCTGGCCCTGATGGGGGCCGCTCATCGCGCTCCTCCCGGCCGTCGGCTGTGCCCTGTCACGTCCGTGCAGTCCGTTTCTGTTCCCGTTCGCCCGGTTGCCGTAGCCAGCCACCGTGTCGTGTGCATACCTCAGATAGCGCGCGAAGACACTTGACTTGGCACATCGGTCAATCGGTCGAGATATCCCGTGTTCAGGCTCGCAATCGGAGTTCGATGTCGTCACCGTCACGCACTGTGAGACCGGTATCGGTTTCGGAGACAGCGTAGCCGGACTGACGGAGGCGCTTACGTGTCGCAGCAAGGGTTGCTTCGTCGGGGAATCGAATCTCGAACCACGCCAGACCCTGTCCGGCGTGGGGCCTTGACCGCCCCTGCCAGACGTTGGCTCCGATGTGGTGGTGGTAGTCACCGGCCGCCAGAAACACCGCGCCGTCGTACGCGGCTCTGACACGCAATCCGAGTGCGTTGGCGTAGAACGACCGGGCCGTCTCCACTGACGAAACTTCCAGATGTACGTGTCCAATATCGGACCTAGCGGGCATCGACTGTTCACCGGTCGCGGCAGCCGCGACTGACTGCGTATCGAGGGGCTCTGTCACCATTTCGACGTGACCCGACGGTGTCTCCTGCCACGGCGCCCGCGGAAAGTCCCGATAGATCTCGACGCCGTTACCGGCCGGGTCCGACAGATATAGCGCCTCGCTGACACCGTGATCCGATGCGCCGGAAAGTGTCCACTCCGATTCGATACGCTTGAGTGCATCACCCAGCGCCGCTCGCGACGGAACGCGAAACGCGACGTGGTACAGCCCGGTCCCGGCAGAACCTCTCGCTGGTGCGTCTGGCCGACGGTTCAGGATCAGTAGTTCCTGTCCACCCGCACCGAGTATCGTCCGGTCGTCGTCTGAGTCTAGGACTTGGAGGCCGACAACATCACGGTAGAAATCGACAGTCGGTGGTAAGTCAGCAACGGTCAGGGCCACCCGGCCGATCTCGGTTTCTGATGGGAGAGTGGCTTGGTCCATACCGATAGCAGGTATAGGCAGCCCATAACTCTGGGTGCCAGCCGGAGACTCCCGCAACGAGTTTGAGTCGACAGTGTTCGAGTCGAGGCCGTCCGTCATCGAAGCGTTGTACATTGCTAGCACTCAACAGTGCCTTTGGAGAAATGGTAAAATTCAGTGTAAAAAACTCAAAATATACTCCGCACCAGGAATTATTCATGAACTATTACGTATTACTAGCAGAGCCGTGTGTTAACCTTCATCAGAGTAGTACTATAACCTTCGAGTTGTTACCTTGGGTTGACTATGAAAAAGCAGGAGCTCATCCACCTTCACGGCCTGCTTGCACAGGTACAGAACCACTACGAAGCCGAATCCGGGACAGAAGTAGACCACGACGAATACGAGGAACTGGGCGTCAAGCCGACATCGATTCACAAGTCGAAAACAGACCACAAGGCCGCTGTCTTTGCGATTGCTGACGGTATTGCCTCCGAGATGGCTGACGAGACCAAAGAGCCAGTTTCTGCCGCCGCGGACTAACAGTTCTCCGTCGTTTCTATGCAGTTCTCCCGACGAGCAATGCTATTAGTGACTGTATAACGGCTGTCGGAATCATATTGGAGACGCGATACGTCGAGGGTGTTGAACAGAGAGACCCTGTTGCTCGGTAACCGGACTTACTCGTCGATTAATTCCTCGAATTCGGGTAACACGTCGTCCGATTCGTCCTCGGACTGGCCCGACGACTGGTCATCGGCCTCTGCTGTCGACTCTGTCGACGAAGACTCGTCGTCCGTCGTTTCGTCGGCCTCCTCCGGAATCTCCTCGATTTCGAGCACGTCGAGCGGGATGTTCTCGAGTCGTTGCCCGATCTCCTTGCGTGCAATTCGGGCGGCATGTTCGTCCCGTTCGACGTTGAACACGGTCATCTCCAGTTCGAGTGCGACGAGACTCTCATCGGCCGCGAGAAAAGCCGGTTCCAGTGTCTCGCCGCAGTGCGGGCAGTGCCGGTCGCCCATGTTGATCTCGACGTAGTTGAGGTCGGGGTTCAGCATTTCCCCCGTCTTCGAGATGGCGATGCGAACTGCCTCGTCCGCAGATGCCACATCGTACACTGGGACTGCGGCCTCGACAACAACTCGGCAATTCATGCTAGTATGTTTGTTTCCCAATATAATGAAGGTTAGCCCTGAAACGGGGATCACCTCTCACCCCATATATCGTGGTATAGAGGGGCAGAAAGCACCGTTGAGCCGCACAGACGCAAGCGACATAAAACATCACGACGGCGAAAAGCAGTGACAGATCAGACGGATATGAACGTCCGCTAGTCGAGAGAGGTCTCCAACCCGTGCGAGCGGAACTCGTAACGCCATTACCTCCGGGTCCGTACACACGGACAATGGAACAGGGCGTCATCGACGTCGGGTCGCTGGCCGGCGGTATCGACCTCCAGGCAACTGTCGAGAGCGGGCAGTCCTACCTCTGGAACCGGGAGGACGGCGAAATGTACCAGCGCGACGGGGGAACCGGGGACGACGCGTGGTACTGGACGACAGTCCGTCGAGACGGGTCACCAGCAGTCATCCGCGTCCGGCAGCGGGACGGTGTCCTCGAATGGGAGTCCACGATCGACGCGGAGGCAGACCTCAAGCGACTCCTGCGGCTTAGGGACGACCTCTCCGCGATTCGGACGACGGCACCGGCCGACGACGTGGTCCAATCAGCCTACGATAGGTTCTGGGGGATGCGTCTCGTTCAGGACCCACCGTTTGGCTCCCTCATCTCGTTCATTTGCTCGGCCCAGATGCGCGTGGCCCGGATACACAGTATGCAACAGGCGCTCCGCGACGCGTTCGGCGAGACAGTCGAGTTCGACGGGCGGACGTACAACGCCTATCCGACGCCGTCAGCGTTGGCCGAAACGACCGAAGAACGCCTCCGGGACCTCGGGCTGGGCTATCGAGCGCCGTACGTCCAGCGCACCGCGGAGATGGTCGCAGGCGGCGAGGCCGACCCGGAGGAAGCCGTCGGTCTCGACTACGAGGACGCCAGGGAGTCGCTCACCCGCTTCGTCGGCGTCGGCGACAAGGTCGCGGACTGCGTGTTGCTGTTCTCGCTTGACTACCTCGAAGCGGTCCCGCTAGACACCTGGATCCGGTCGACCATCGAGGAGTACTACCCGGAGTGTGAGCGAGGGAACTACACCGACACGTCCCGGGCCATCCGGGCCGCGCTCGGCGGCGAGTACGCCGGCTACACGCAGACCTACTTGTTCCATTATCTCCGGACGGGCAGCGACGAAAACTGACGCGGGTGATGGAAGGCGACAGTATAACGGAGTCCGCAATCAAACCCTCGGACATGGCTCGCACGCGAGCACATGTATTCGTCTCCGGTCGTGTCCAGGGCGTCTATTACAGAGCGACCACGCGGGAGCGTGCACAGGACCAGGGGGTCGACGGGTGGGTCCGGAACCTCGACGACGGGCGCGTCGAAGCGGTGTTCGAGGGCCCCGAAGCCGACGTGGATGCGATGGTCGAGTTCTGCCACGAGGGGAGCGAACGCGCGAACGTAACCGACGTCGAAGTCGAGTTCGAGGAGCCGAGGGGCATCGACGGATTCGAGGTCCGCTGGTAAGCCGCCGTCCCGTAGAGTTACTTCACTGGCGGGCGAACCTGCGGGTATGCTCACCGGCTCCGAAATGGGTGTCGTCGATGAGAACGCCGCGGCGCTCGGCGTCCCGCGCAAACAGCTGATGGAGTCGTCCGGGCACGCCGTCGCACGGGCGGTCCGTACCCTCGCTGACCCCGGCGACCAAGTCACCATCGTCGCTGGTCGAGGGAACAACGGCGGAGACGCGCTCGTCACCGCCCGCTTTCTCGACGAGTACGACCTCCGCGTCCTTTTGTTGGGCCGCCCGGACGCAATCTCGACGACGATTGCCAGGGAGAACTGGGATGCCCTCCAGCACGCCGAGTATCCGACGAAACCAGTCAAAGATTCCTCGGCCTTCGACCTTGGGAGCCCTGACGTCGTCGTCGACGCGATGCTAGGAACGGGAATCGCCGGTGCCCTCCGGGAACCGGAGGCAACGGCCGCCACAGCGATGAACGAGAGCGACGCGATCGTCCTCTCTGTGGACGTCCCGTCGGGCCTCGACGCCGAAACGGGGCGGCTAGCCGAGAACGCCGTCGACGCCGACCACGTCGTCACGTTTCACGACACCAAACCCGGTCTGGCGGACCTCGACGTCCCGGTCACAGTCGCCGACATCGGCATCCCCGACGCCGCGGAGTTGTTCATCGAGCGCGGTGATCTCACCCGCCTCGAACGGGACCCAGCGAGCCACAAAGGCGACAACGGCGAGGTGCTGGTCGTCGGCGGCGGCCCGTACACCGGCGCGCCGGCGCTCACTGCCCAGGCCGCCCTCAGAGGCGGGGCCGACCTCGTTCGAGTCGCCTGCCCGGCAGTCGTCGCGCGGGAAATCCAGTCCTACAGCGAGAACCTCATCCTCAGACCGTTCGACGGGGACCACCTCGCGCCACCCCACGTCGACAACCTCGCCGAACTGGCGGCAGAGCACGACACGCTGATCGTCGGGCCGGGACTCGGGAACGCC
>NZ_WPCB01000071.1:0-12959 GCF_009741785.1 Haloarcula sp. CBA1122 | reverse complement strand
GCAGTCGGCTGCGTACGACCGATGGCGACAGTGATATCGGACTCCGTGGTCCGGTCGGGGTCCTCGAACGGGCGGACGACGCTCGCCTGAAACGGCGTGTCACCGAGCGCCCGCGCCAGCAGGCCAGTCGCAGCCAGCGCCTCGCCGGTCGCGTCGCTGACGAGGCGCACAAAGGCGGCCTCCCGCAGCGACCCGGCGAGGTCACCGGGCGACGTGGCTGGCGTCGGTTCCCGACCGGTCGCCGACATCTATTCGAGACCCAGCGCTTCGACGGCGTTGTCGTAGCTGTAGGTGAAGTCCTCGTCGACCTCGTCACCGCGGTAGTAGTCGATGAGGCGTCGGATCTTCGACTGCGTGTTCTGGAGCGCACGCTTGTTCTGGTAGTCACCGGGGTTCTCGTCCATGTGGTCGCGAAGGCGGACGGCCCGCTCGAGCAGGTTCCGAAGGTCTTCCGGCAGGTCCGGCTCAGCTTCGTTCTCCTCGAGGATCTCGGTGACTTTCTTGCCGGTCGCGAGCGAGACGTCAGGGATCGGCGTGCCCTGAACGCCCTCGTCGCGCAGCTTCAGGCCGATCTCGCTGGGCGAGTGGCCCTGTTCGGCCAGTTCGACGACGCGCTCTTCGATGGCGTCCTCGTCGACGTCGCTCCACTCCGGGGGTTCGTCTGCCGCCGGTTTGTCCGAGTCGGACGAACCGCGACGGCGTGTATGCATTCGTGCCATTGTAATCTGGTTGGAACCGCACGAACCGCTCTCGTTACGAGGCGTATTGGCACTGTACAGTGCCGAACACGGCCGCAATCCCGAGCTGTGAAAGTCCACAGCGAGTCAGATTTGCGGTCGTGCTGTTCCCATCTCCCTGTCTGAGAGGGCGCGACTAAACCGTTCCGCTTCCCGGTCGCGTCTCGAAACGAGGATAGCCGCGAAACCCGTTTCACAGCCGAGCGGCTTCACAGTATTACGATTGATAACTCGCCCTGCTTCTTTAAGTGAGTTGTTAGAGTAGATATGCGTAGTATGGGTAGCGCAGGGCGGAGACTCGGCAGTCGCGGGCAGAGTGCTCCGCTCGGGCTAGCGCTGGTTTTTGCGGTGATGATTATATCGACGACGGCGGTCGTCGCACTGGGTGCTGACGCAATTACGAGCACGCAGACGCAACTCGACGCGGAACGAACGGAAAAGTCGCTGACGGAACTCAATTCCAAAACCGCGCTCGTGGCACTGGGACAGACGGACGTACAGCAGGTCTCACTTCCTGCGAGCAGTTCGAGCACCTATCGTATCGACGAGGACGCTGGGTGGATGAACGTCTCCTATCAGAATACAACGTCCGGGAGTCGGACGACCGTATTCAACGAATCGATGGGTGAGGTGGCGTATCACGGCAGTGACGAGACGCGACTCGCGTATCAGGGCGGCGGCGTCTGGCGGTCCAGCGGTGACGGAACGTCGGTGATGGTGTCCCCGCCCGAGTTCCACTACCGGGACGCGACGCTGACGCTCCCCCTGGTGACAGTGAGCGGGTCCGGGACAATCAGAGACCGCGCGTCGATCACCCACAACCGAACAACGTCGCACTTTCCGAACACCACGCGAAACGCGAACTTCACGAACCCGCTGGAAGACGGGAAAGTCAACGTTACCCTCCAGAGCGAGTACTACCGCGCGTGGGGCGGGTACTTCGAGGAGCGAACGGACGGTGATGTGACGTACCACCCCGACAGCAGTCGTGTTTCGATCGTTCTCAAGGTCCCTGCAGGGCCGCGAAAAGTCCGGAACGCCGTCGCCGCGACGAGTGATTCCGGGTCGATCAAACTGAGCGGGAACGATGCATTTACCGACAGCTATACCTCGGCAGACGGGGACGGGTACGACGCCTCCGAGGCCGGTGACGGCGGCGATCTCACGACGGCAGGTGATGTCATCGTCACCGGGAGTGCGGAACTGAATGGAAACATCACCTCGGGCGGTCGCGTCGAATTCAGTAGTAACTCGATGACGTTCAACGGTGACCGGGTAGAATGGGCGGACGCATTCGACGACAAACACGGAGCGTGTTCCGGCTCTTGTTCCGACGAGCAGATCAGTTCGTTCGGTGATACCACCAATATCAACTCCCATGTCGACACACAGGTCGACGACCTATCGTCGTCGAACGATAACGGGGGAACGATAGCCGACGACGGCGTCATCGACGGGACCGAGGGGACGACGACCCTGTCCGCGGGCCGCTATCACGTCGACAGAATCGACCTCAGTGACGACGTGGAGTTCGACACGACTGGTGGAAACGTAATCATTGGCGTCGAGAACTACGTGAGCCTCAACACCGGAAACGATATCACGGTGTCCGGCCCGAATCAGGTGAAGATTTACGTAAAAGGCGAGTCGCCCGCGTCGGGCGGGAGCGCTGACGGCTATCACTTCTTCACACGGGCGAGTGAGATCAGGACAACCGGGGCGGTCAGTGAGCGGTCGACGCAAGTGTGGATCTACGGCAAAGATAATCTCCAGGCCCGGATGGAGAAGAAAGGGTCAGACAAGTCCAAAGTCACTGGCGTCATCTACGCGCCGGGGGGAAAGACCGGAACGAGCAGGTTCGAGATATGGAAGAGCGAACTCTACGGCGGTGCGGTCACCAGCCAAGTCGAACTGGAAAAGGGTGGCAGAGTCCACTTTGACCGGGCACTCAAACAAGAGCGTACAATTCCCAAAGACACGAGCGTGGTTGCGATCACCTATCTCCACATCTCGACGAACGACGTCAACATCACGTCCAATTGACCGCCGACACACCTCACTTCATCACTACCAGAAATGGTAGCACTTAGCGTCGGTCGGTTTTTGTTGTGGCTGCCATAGACAGTCGCTGGTAGCGACTATTGACGGGACGGCCAGCAGCCTTATCAGCTGTGATAACTACTGTCGGATAATGCGATTCCCCTGGGGTCAGGGTCGGGGTCAGCAACGGGCACAATCAGCCCCGCTCGGGCTGATACTGGTTCTCAGTCTCGTCATCGTCGGTTCCGGCGTCGTTGTCAGCCTGGGAGCGACGGCGCTGGTCGATACTGAGGCCGGGCTCGACGTCTCCCGGGCGGAGACGGGGATGACCCAACTGGATTCCCAGGCGGCCCTGGTGGCGCTTGGGAACGCCGACAGCCAGCGGGTGTCTCTCGTCGGGACGGACAGATCCACGTACCGAATCGACGACACTGCCGGTCGGATGACCGTCAATATCACCAACCACTCTGCTTCGCCCCCGACCACCGTCACGCTGATGGACGAGCGCCTCGGCGCGGTTGTCTACGAAAACGGGAACCAGGAAGTCGCCTATCAGGGCGGCGGGGTGTGGCGGCGCTCCGACAGCGGCAGTGTCATGGTTTCACCGCCGGAGTTCTACTACCGCGACGCGACGCTGACGCTCCCACTCATCACTGTCCGTGGCGACCGGTCGCTTGGCTCACGGGCGAGCATCTCGAAGGACGGCACGACGCAGGTGTATCCCGACCAGGCAGCTGGGAACATCAATCCGCTGGATACCGGGACGGTCAACATCACCGTCCAGAGCGAGTACTACCGGTCATGGGGGCGCTACTTCGAAGAGCGGACCGACGGTGACGCGTACTACGACCACGAAAACGACAGCGTGACCACGACGCTGGTCGTGCCGACGGGGCCGCGAGAAGTGACGAGCGCCGTCGCGGCCACGTCCGCCGGCGGACAGATTACGCTCTCCGGTAGCGGTACCGACCCCGCTCGAACGGACAGCTACAACTCGTCTGTCGGCGACTACTCGACCTCACGGGGGTCGTTCGGAACGATCACCACAGCCGGTGACGTGTACGTGAAAGGAAACAGCGAGGTGGACGGCTCCGTTCGATCCGGTGACCGTGTCGAAGTCAAGGGAAGCGGCGTCGTCACCCGTGACGTGGAGTACTCGACTACCAAGCACATCAAGGGCACTGTCAACGGCGATGTCAGACAGATCTCGGGCGTCGAGGGAGCCGGCGCTATCGACGGCCTGGTGAACCGGCGAGTCGCCAACGCAAGCGATACCAATGACAACGGCGCGACCAGCAGTATTTCGGGGAACCAGCTCGACAGCGGCGACCAGACGCTGGGCGCAGGCACCTACTACTTAGAAGACCTGACACTGAGCGGCGAGACGCTGACGATTAACACTGGTGGTGACGACGTGACCATCGCCGTCCGGGACTACGTCTACATCGAGAACAACGGGCAGATAAAAGTCAACGGTGGCGGGAAAGTCCGCCTCTACGTCAAAGGCGAGGCGACGTCCGCCAGCGGTCACCACTTCCACATCTATCGCACCGGGGACGTCAACATCGACAACGCCAATAACTCCAAGCAGTTCTGGGTGTACGGTCAGTCGGACTTCGACGCCGTCATCGAGGGGGACACCGATACTCCGCAGTTCGAGGGCGTGATTTACGCACCCGCCGGCGGCGTCGGTGCCAGCAGCGTCTCACTCAAGAAGGCGGAGCTGTACGGCGGCCTCGTCGCCGGGTCAGTCACGGTGGATAACGGCGGACTGGTCCACTACGACCGGGCGCTCAGAAACGAGCGGGCCGTCCCGAAGAACACGAACATCATCCGGCTGACGTACCTCCACGTCTCGAAGAACCGGATCAACGTGACCAGCGGGTAGTCGACCGGCTACTGGTCGATGTCGACCGCAATGTCGTGGTAGACGACGTACGTCCGCTGGATGCCGCCGGAAGACGACGTGAAGTTACACCAGCCGTCGGCCCCACAGGCGAACCCTTCCTGCTCGAAGTACGACTGCCAGAGTGCCTCGCGCTGTGGAGTCGAGTCGACACTGACGTTGACGTGTTCGATGTTCCCACCGGTATCGGCGAACGAGACGTTGCTGCTCCGGTGGTTCGTCCGGACGAGCACCGTCGACCCGCCCAGGCTCTGCTGGCCACTGGCGGTCGTGCCGACCACGGTGATGAGCACGCGGTCGTCTGAGACGAGTATCGGTGGCGTCCGTTTTTGTATTCCGCTGTCCCGGTTCGTCCGATACACTGCCCCTGCCTCGTAGACGAGCTCTCGCTCCTGGCTGCCGGCGTAGATGATCGGTCGTATCTCCCAGGTCCCGACGTCTTTGGGGGCAGTCCCGTCGTGGACCTGTACCGATATCGTTGTGTTTTCGCCCGTCCTGAGCGTGGCTTCACCGAGGCTGACCTCCGTCGCACGGCTCGGCGCGCCCTGTTTGTGGAGGTCCGCGATGTTGTCGGAGAGCACGTCGAATGCCCGTTCGGCGTTCTCCATCTGCTCCGCGTCCCGAGCGTTCTGTAACGCCCCCAGCCCGCTCACTGAGACGAGTATTATCGATGCCACGATGAGGCTGAACACCAGGGCGAAGCTCAGCACCTCACTTACGGCGCGGTCAGCCATCTCGCACCTCCAGTTGATCGTTCGATTCGTCGTAGAACACGGTTATAACACCGCCGCCAGCACTGGAGTCCCCTAGGTCTGTCCGGGTTTTGAGCAACACAGTCACCGACACGTCCGGCGACGTCGATTCGAGCGCGAGTTCATCGGCGCCGGCGTCAATCGAAACCCGGTAGCCGGTTCCACTCACCCGCGCCGGGAACGTGTGATTCAGCCGCGCAGTCGGGTCGTCGTCGGCAGCGACCACCAGCCGGTCGATACGGGCGATGTCGGCGGCGACCTGCTGTCCGACGACTTCGAGTTCGTCCCTGATGACCTGCTCCTGCCGATTCTCGACGAAGTTGCCGCCGGCAATGAGGAGCCCGGACACCAGAATCGAGGCGATAGCCAGGCTCAGCGTGTAGCTCAGCGTCGTCGAGACGGCGCGGTTACGACGCATCCGGCTCACCCGGGGCAACCCGTATCTTTGCCTCGTACCGGAGATTCGACGTGTCGTAGCGGTAGCGGACGGTCACATCGTAGATTGCGGTCGTACTGAACGGCGACGCGGGCGCTGTATCGAGCGTGTAGGCCCGCTTGCTATCGCGGACAACCATCGAGTAGTTCCCCCTGATCTGGTCGCCCGACTCGTAGCTGATGTTGTATTCGTCGCCGACACCGTGAGCGAACCGCCCGTCGAAGCTCCCGCCCTGGAGCGCGAGACACGGCTCGCCCTGGACTGTTCCGCCGGTCACGTCGATGTGGGCGTACGGCTCCTCGATAGGGACAGCACACGTCTGTGTGCCACTCGGTGTGTCGACTTCCACGTTGACCGTCCCGCTGGGTCCGACGTCACCCCAGACCCGCATCGTCCATTTCGGGTTGCCGCCGGTGCCGTTCGCTACGACGACGAACTCACTTCCCGAACTGGGGAGCTGTGTCGCGTTGATGACGAACCGTCTGGTCGCGTTCGTTCCGTCACCCGGGCGCGTGACCCGCTCTCTGACCATCCAATCGGCGCTCGGTGTCGCCTCGCCGGATTCGAACAATGACGTGTTGGTCTGGGCGATCCGCGTGCCGTAGGTCGGCGGGCCGGCGAGTGTGACGTTCACCAGCGTCCCGCTCGTGACCCGCTGGCGTTCCGTCTGTGTACTGACGGTCCCGATGCTCTCACGCACACCGGTTTCGAGTGTTGTTTGGGTCGAGTAGTTGTACCTGTTCGCCGCGGTGATGCCGCCCCCGACGTTTGTCTCCACCATCGCCCGCATCTCCAGCGCGTCGTTGCTCCCGGCGACCTCGCCCCGACTCGCGAGGTTCTGCGTGTAGATCGCGGAGTTGACGACCAGCGCAAGCCCGATGAACGTCACCGCCAGGGCCAACGCGGCGATGAGGATTATCTGTCCGCGGTCGTCGTCGTTCAGATGCGCCACGCGACCACCTCTACGCTGACCGTGTTGTAGACGTTCTTTCCAGTGTCCGAAACCGTATAATCGGTCGCTGGGTCACCGAGCCGCGTGCTGTTGCGCGTCCCGTCCGCATCACGCAGGTGGTCGTCGTCCATGAGCGTGATTGTGTGGCTCGCACGCACCGCGTTGTCGCTCGGTTCGCCGCTGTAGATGTATCGTGTCGTGACGGTTCGCTCCTGCGTGTTCTGGAACCTGAGATAGACGTTGTACGCGATTCCCCGCTGGTCGAACGCGCGTTCTAACAACTCCCCGTATCGATTGTCCGGCGGCCCGTTCGTGTAGTACTCCCGACCGCCGGCCGTGTTGTGGAACTGCGCCGTGCTGTTGTCCCAGTAGAGCACAGCCGGTTTCAGTGCGTCTTCTGCCGCCGCGGAGGCGAGGACGCCGTGGCCGATTGCCTGCTGCTGGTTCTCGATGTGCTGACTCGACGTGCTCGCGGACAGCGGCGTCACCGCCGTCATCTGCAGCGCGAACACCAGGCTCGCGAGTAACAGCATGCCGCTGACGATGGCTTCGAGCGTGTGTGCCTGCGCGCGCATGCTACCACATCACCACGCGTACTGTGACATCCTGCCCGTTCAACGAGACCACTCGCAACGCAGTGACCGACGCGTCGTTGTTTGTCGGCGGGTTCCCACCAGTAGTGAGTACCGTCCCACAACTACCACTAGCTTCAACGAGTTCCTCAGTTGCTCCATCCCAGCAGAGCGTTTCATCGGAGGCCGCTGTTGCCGTCGCGTTCCCCCGGATTGTGACGTTCACGTTCTCCCGAGCCGGGTCGAGCCCGACCCGTTCCTCCGCACTCCCGCCTGACTCGTAGCCACATCCTGACGGTGGTGCGTTCCCAGCGAAGAACTCCCGAGTACAGTGTTCGTCTAGGACGTACGGCTGCTGTGGCGAACCGAGCATCCCCATTGTGAGCCCATCGGCGACTCTGTCGGTCGTGACTGTCTCCTCCTGAACCCCCGCAGAAAACGGCGACAACAACCCCGGAATGAACAGGAAAATGAATATCAGGACACTCAGAAACAGGCTCATACCGATCGCGAAGTCCAGCGTCGTCTGCCCGCGCCGGTGCTCTTCGATCCAGAGTGACCGGCCGACACGCCGGTCGTTAGACTGCGTCTCGTTTCTCCTACGGTTCATGAGCCTGATTCACTAAACTGAGATTACTGTAGGGATGGCCTCAGTCGTTATAGCCATTATGGCCGTACTGTAACTCCAATTACCAGATTTCTATGCACTCCACGAGGCCGATGTAGTACTGGCCTAACCGAGACCGTGGGGCCGGTTCTCTATGTCCCGGTGCTTCGATGGGTTTAAGCAATCCCATCGGGAAGCAAACAATGCACGCAAGGGCTCGTAGATCAGGGGTAGATCACTCCCTTGGCATGGGAGAGGCCCCGGGTTCAAATCCCGGCGAGTCCATCCTTATTTTACCGTCGTGGATGAGAGATCGACGACACAGGTAGGCTGATTTGGGATGTAGCCCGGCAGATTCTATAATAAACCACACAATCGAGGGCACAATACTGTCTAACCAAGATATTAGGAGAAAAACCAGCTAGAGACATTACTAAACCAACCGTTACCCGTTGCTGCCGGATTCAATTAAAAGGTCAAGTTGGGGCTCAATTCGCATTACGTAAGTACCGTCCAGTCCACCGTATACGAATAATAAGGAACCTCAGTCAACTAAATCTTGTTTAGTGTTGTCACATATCACAAGCGTTCCAACATATGGCATAGCAATCTTGGTTAATATATGACATTTCCGGAGGGTATTGTAATGTCAGTGGCTCCGGAATTCGACACACGGTGCCGGTAGTGTATACCGCTGGTAGGTCCCGTTAGAGGGAATACCTGCTGTTTAACCTCAGTAGGTCACCGATAGAACCGTTATTAGTATGGGTGAAACAGTAAACTTATGTGCAATAGTTGGTATGTAAATAAGTATGTTCGAGTGGGGCAGCCGGGGGGCTGGAGACCGGGGTGTATCGCATGTTCTGGGTGTGGTGTTGTTGGCAAGCGCCGTCATTGTTGGTGCTGTACTGATCGTTCAGGTGGGGCAACAGACAATCGGAGATGTCAACGACGACGCGAACGTCGAACTCGCCGAGGAGGTGCTGCTGTCGGTCGATCAGAGCTTCCAGCGGTCAGACACCAACGAATCAGTCGAGATCCCAGACCGGGTTCGGTCTGACGTCGCCGTTTCTGGCAACGCGGCATACAATCTGACGCTGAACGGACGCTCGGCCTGTTCGACGGGGAACCGCTCGCTGCAGACGATTCGGTATCAAAAGAACGGCCAACAGGTCGGCTATCAGGGCGGGGGTGTGTGGCGGATGACCGAGTCGGGCGCAACGATGTCGTCGCCCCCAGCAGTGAACTACGACGAAGGGGCACTGTCGGTATCGTTCGCAAATATCTCCGGACAGCAGATCCAGGGGAGTTCGGTTGCCATTCAATCCAACGCGACGGCCAAGCGGTCGCACGAAGCGGCACTGCAGATGGCCCTGTTCACCGACGCGTCCTACGAGGACGCGCGAACCGGTTCAATTTCGTCACCCAGTTATGAGTGTACTCCGTCGCAAGTCGCCAACGCGACATTGACTATCGAAAACAGTAGCTATGCCCGCGCCTGGGCAGATTGGGCACGGAGCACCTACGATGATCAGTACGTTGAGGTGACCCCGGCGTCTGTCAAGCCGGGAGAGAGCGTTCACATACGCTTTGCACTCGGCGACGTGACGAACCCGAAGTTCAAAGTTGAGGGTGTCACGGTCAAGCCGGACCCGTCAGACCCTGGGAAAGCAGTCGTGACAGCGACGGTCCGGAACACCGGAGGCTTAGAAGATACACAGGATATCACGCTGAAGCACAACCAGTCGGGGTCACCAAGCGAGGTGGAGGAGACAATGACCCTCATCGGCGGGGAATCGACCACTGTGAGTCGGTCGGTGAGCGTCTCGTCGGCGACGCCACACAACTTCACTGTGGAGTCAAAGCAGGACGAAGACTACAAAGTCATCAAGTATACGTCCGTCCACGGAACGCCGTCACTGGATGTCACCAGCAATTCGATTCCGGCAACAGCGCGGCTGAATCAGGTCCCATCGGCTGAGGTCACAGTCACGAACACTGGGCAAATGACGGCAGATCAGGAGGTCGTCTTCCGCGTCAACGGGTCGAAAAGCGCGACGCGAAGCGTGCTGGTCGGCCCTGGACAGAGCCGAACAATCGACTTCGGGCCGTCAATGCCAACGTCGGAGAACGGCACGTACGACCTGGAAGTCGAAACAGAGGATGATACATACTCACAACACAACGACAACGGACACTACTTCATCGTCGGTGATGCAGGTGTGTTCGAGATAGCGTCCGTTTCGCCGCCGGGTGGATTGCAAAGTGGGGATACGGCGACCGTTGACACAACGGTCGAAAACACTGGTGACATTCGGAAATCCACCGATGTCGAGGTCCGTATCGAGAACGCGTCTGGCAGCGTTGTTGCGTCGAAGACCACGACGCTCACCCTCAACGGGACTCGCCGAGGCACTGAGTCGGGGACCGCTTCAGTGACCAGTGGCCCGCTAATAGTCGGGTCACCACAGCAGTACACCTATGTCGTCGAGACACCGGACGATACCGGGTCAGGGTCCTTCGTCGTCGGTTCATCGTCGCCGCCGTTGTACGAGATCACCGCTGTAGACGTACAGAACCCCGTCGCACCGAACAACCAGACGAATATCAAGTTCGCCGTCGCGAACACCGGCGGAACCGAAGGAAAGCAAACACTGCGCGTCGAGTACAACGGAACGACCCACATTGCGGAGGACGAACGGCTCGACCCCGGGGAGAGCGTCACGCTCAATCGGACCGTCACGGCGCCCACCGAACCCGGGGATTACTCGGTAACCTTCTCGACGGCGAACCGGTCGCGACAGTCGACGCTGACCGTCGAGCCGGACTCGCTGCTCGAAGGGAACGGCTCGACGATCACGATACAGCAGTCGGTCAATGCTTCGGTTGCGCTGAAGGGTGCGGACCTGGAAGGCTTCTCAAATCGCTGGAACTACATCTACCATGCACCCGTGCAGATGTCACTATATGTCGACAACGGGTCCGACCCACAGTCGATCGGACTCTGGCGGGGGTACGAGAACGGCGACATCAATGGTCCGCACGCGGAGCAGCGCCTCATCTCTGACGAACACGAGAACCCGTACTACTACTCCGATTCGTTCGAACCCGGAACGGAGATCTCAGTCTTTGCAAAGTCCTACGGCTGTGACAGGTATTCCTACACCTCTCCTTCGATTGAGCTGGCTGGTTATGACACGAAGTACTGTAGTGACTGGGATACATACGACACGACCACTGTCAGCCAGACACAGAACCAGCAGAACCTCGTCATCCTGAACGACGGCGACGAGCTTCCAGCGTTCGAGCAAGCACAGTGGTACCAGCGAGACATTCAGGATACGCTCGGAAGCCGCGTGAACGACACGGGGTATCTCCAACTGGGCGACGGGGAACGCGCACTCCTCTATGAACTCTCACAGGAGGACGCAGACCCAGCTAACGCGGCAAATGACGGCGACCCTGACTATAACGATGCCGTTGTCCTGTTCACAGTCAACGCAATCGAAAAAGACGTACAGACGGGTCCGGAGTACAACCTCATCGACACCGACGCCCCAAGCAGGGTTGATGAGACAACCGACGCAACGCTGACGGCTGAGGTAATGAACGTCGGCGGAAAGAGCGGTGAAGCTACCCTAGAGAGCAGCTTTGATGGCAACAGTGCCGGGACGAACTCGACGACAATTGAACCCGGAGAGACCGAAACCGTCACGTTCACCCTTCCGACTAGTTCAAAGGCAACTGGGGAAAGCTATCCGTACACGGTATCTATCCCCGGTACGCAACAGAAGGCGAGCGGGAACGTGCGTGTCGGTGATACGGAAGGACAGTTCATGCAGATTGATTCAGTCCGTGCCGAGAGCGTGATTGACAGTGACGACACGGCAACGGCGACTGTCAACGTCACTAACGTTGGCGAGCAGGACGGTACAGATACCGTCGTCCTCCGTGCGAAAAACAACGACGATACAAGTCCGTCATTTACCGACATCGACTCGAAAACCATGTCAGCGGACCTCAACCCAGGTGAAACCCGACAGTTTACGCTTGATATGCCGACCAGTCGCGGCAACTACACCTACTACATCGAAACGTCGAACTCCACGTCCCCGGAACTGTCGTTCTTCGTGGGGGAGTCGAACGTTGTCGTCAACGACACGCAGTCGGTGAACATCGGCGCGGAGACCTACAACACCTCAGAACTAATCGAGCGTCGCGGCGGCGCACAGCGGATGACCGTGGAGGTCCGCAATAACGGGACCGTGGGTGACGAACGGGAAGTGAACCTCACAATCAAAAACAAAAGCGACGGGTCGACCGTCTTCGCCGGCTCCGAGATGGTCACTGCTGGGACCGGCGACCTGACCAATACCGATCCGTTCCCGGCTTGGGCGGGCTACGACGTCGATCTCGACCCCGGCTACTACACCTATGAGGTGACCGTGTACGACGAAACGGCGAGCGGCACCGTGGCCGACACCGCGACGGGTGAGATATATCTCAAGAACGTCGACGAAACGGGGGCGACCGGGAACGACTCACCGGTTACGGTCGACTCAGACACGGTGACACTCGGTAGCTAAACAGCCGCGTCGACATCCTTCTGCAGTCGCTTGTTCGTCGGACGATACTTCGAAGGCAGGCAATACGACGGCTCCCAGGATTCGAGCGGTAGCGATGCCTCTCACCAGTCGAGCGCACGCAAAGAAAAGCTGAGCTGTGTTGAACCGAGTTAGCCGAAGAGTTCGCCGAGGCCCTCACCGCTTGCCTCGTCGTCCTCGTCGTCATCGTCGTCGCCGCCGTCGTCGGCAGCCTCTTCTTCGGCTTCCTCGTCGGCCTCGTCGGCCTCGTCAGCGCCACCCTCGGCGGGTGCGGCCGCGCCACCGCTTGCCGGCACCGGTGCCGCAGCGGCCTGGTCGACGGCCTCCTCGATGTCGACGTCCTCGAGGGCGGC
>NZ_WPCB01000018.1:0-64912 GCF_009741785.1 Haloarcula sp. CBA1122 | reverse complement strand
CCCCGCCAGGCCCGTTCGGTTACCTGTTCCAGCGGCTCAGTTGCGGGCCAGTCGTGGACGGCGATGCCGGCGGCTCGCAACCGACGGAGCCGCTCACGGCGTTCGAGCCGTGCCAGCCGGTGGCCCGCCGTGTCCGTCGCGGTCGGGTCGGGACTCAGGACCGTCACCGGGTGGCCGCTGGCGGCGAGTCGACGGACCAGCGCCTCGCTGTCGTCGTCACACAGCGGCCCGAGGAAGACGACGTTCGCCGCTGTCGGCAGTTGTGCGATGAGTTTCGTTGTGTCCGGTGTTCGGGTGACCGATGTCGCGGCGAACGCGCGGTCGGTCCTGAGCAGGTCCCGGGCCTGTTGCTGGTGCGCGGCGCTCGTGCCCGGTGCGAGCCACGCTCCGTGTGGCGAGTACGCCGCGACGCCGACCTCGTGGCCGTCCTCGGGGAGCCCCTCGACGAGGGCGACGGCAGCCATCGTCGACCGCTCGATGGCTGTCTCGGCGTCCGGACGCGGCGCGAGCGCGGCGGCTGCTCTGGCGTCGACGACCACCACGACCGTCGCGGATTGCTCGCGGCGGAACTCGACGGTCCGCAGGTCGCCGGTGCGGGCGTACTGATTCCAGTCGACGCGGGAGAGCGGGTCGTTCGACCGGTGCTCCCTGACCGCGTAGAAGGAGACCCCTTCGCCGCCCTCGTCGACGGGCACCGTCCCGGGTCGGCGGGCCACTGCGGGGACCAGCGGCAACAGCGCCGAACTGGTCGGCTGTTCCCAGGTGACGGTGTCGGGTTCGGTCGTGACGGACGTTCGTCGGGCGACGACGCCGACCACGTCCCTGACGACGACCGTCGCCGGGTCGAACACGCAGCGGTCGGTCCCGCCAGTAATCTCGTAGGTAATCGTCGTCGATGCGCCGGGCCGCAGCGCCGTCCCCAGCGACGCCGACCCGTCAACGACGCGGACAGAATCCGGCACGCCGTCGGCGAGCCGGAGGTCCGGAATCGTCCGTGATCCGTCGTTGCGGACGGTGAGCGCCACGGTGACCCGCTCGCCGAGTGCGGGTTCTGTCGGTGTGATGGACCGCTGTATCGACACGTCCGCCGCTGGCGGGACAGCGACCCGGTCGTACGCGCTCAGCGTGACGCCGAGCCCGCCCAGCAACACGAGCGCGGGGACTTGCCCCACCAGTCCGACGCCGACGGCGACCAGTGCGGCCCCGGCCAGCCCGAACCAGCGGCCGGTGCGGTGGACCTCGCTCATCGCTCCTCGTCGCGCCGTCGGAGTTCCGCCGTCGCGTGGGCGACGCGCCGCTGGAACGGACGGATACCCGAGAGCCACCCGGACAGCCGCGCCCGGAGCGATATCGGTGTCCCGTCGAACAGTTTCCGAGCCGGCTCCCTGTCCGTCCACGCGCCGGACCGGAGCGCGTCCGCTGCCTCGTCGGGAGAGAGCCCGTCGCGCTGGAGGACGGTGACAGCGACCCCCTCGACGCGCCGCCGGATCGCTTCCTGTCCGGCTCCAGCAGCAAGCGCCTCGTCGATATCGTCGCCGGGGACCGTGACGTACTGGCTGTCTGTGTCCGGCAGCGCCATCCCGCGTTCGCTGTCGAGGGAGCGAACCAGGAGCGCGAGGAGCGCGACACCGCCAGCGAAGACGGCCACCGCGAGTATCGGGAGATCCGAGACAGCGCCCGAGGGCAACAGCGGCGCGCCGAGCGCGGCGAGGCCGAGGCCGATGGCTGTCGCGACGAGGCCAAGTGCCAACGGGAGCCGGCGCAGTGTCACGCCTTGCCCTCCCCGGCGGACCCGTCGGCGTCTTTGTCCGCAGAAGGCATCTCGTCGGGGCTCGCCGCGATATCGTCCGCGTTGTCGGCGGCCCGTTCCAGCGCCGCACGGGCTTGGGACTCCAGGTCAGCGTCCGGCCGCTCCCGGCCGTAGCGAACCCGCTCGAACACCGACCGGAGCGAGGCGACGGCGTCGGGGTCGGCCCCGGCCGCCGTCGCGTCCGCCTCGATGTCCTGCGGGGACGATGCATCGTCGTCCACGGTCACCGCATCTTCGAGGGCGGCCCACGCGCGGTACACGTCGTTAGTCAGGGGTACGTCGATTGCAGCCGCGCTATGCGAGGGGGCCTTCGCGGACTCCGCTGTTGCGACGGCTGGCGTTTCGCCGCCCGTCTCGTCGATGGTCCGGCTCTGACCGGCCAGCCGCCAGAGGACGACCAGACCCACTGCGAGGCCGACGGCGAGCGCACCGACTGCCGGGGCGGGGACACTCGGCAGCAGCGCGCGAGCGCCGTTTTCGCTTTCGGGTGGGTCGATGCTACCCGGCGGGTCGCTGAGGCCCTGTCCGTCGGGGTTGTCGATCTCGCTGTCGTCACGGGTCATCTCCGCCTGGTCGGACCCGGTGGCGGCGTCGAGGCTCGCGGCGCCGACGCTGAACGACAGCAGCGCAATCGCGGCGACAACCGCCACGAGGAGGGACTGTCGCTGCATACGGCCACTCCGCCCCTGTCACATGAATAGGTTAGGGACCTGCCGTTCGCTGGAACCCATGGGCGCGGTTCGAACGGGTACACACGGGGACTGGTCCCGCCTATAGTAGCCATTGAAAATCAATGCACACCTGATCGCACGACTGCAGTGCGATCAGTGTGTAAATCGTTTCAATTGTTACTATAGAGTTCGTCAGCGAGGTCCTCGGCGAAGTAGGTCAGAATGAGGTCCGCGCCGGCGCGTTTGATGGACAGCAACGACTCGTAGGCGACCGCTTCGAGGTCGAGCCAGCCCTTCTCGGCGGCGGCGTGGAGCATCGCGTACTCGCCGGAGACGTTGTAGGCGGCGACGGGGTGGTCGTAAGACTCCCGGATCTCCTTGACGATGTCCAGATACGGCAGGGCGGGCTTGACCATCAGCACGTCTGCGCCCTGCTCGACGTCGAGGTCGACCTCGCGGCTGGCCTCGCGTGCGTTCGCGGGGTCCATCTGGTAGTGCCGCCGGTCGCCGAAGGCCGGCGCGCCGTCCGCGGCGTCCCGGAACGGGCCGTAGAAGGCCGACTCGTACTTCGCGGCGTAGCTCATGACGGGCACGTCGGTGTCGCCTTGGGCGTCCAGCGCCTCCCGAATCGCCCCGACCATCCCGTCGATCATGCCCGACGGGGCGACCATGTCGGCCCCGGCCGCGGCGTGGCTCGCGGCGATTTTCCCCAGCAAATCGAGCGTCTCGTCGTTACGTACCGTCAGCCGCGGGTTCTCGGCAGCGTCATCTTCGAGGACACCGCAGTGGCCGTGGTCGGTGTACTCACAGAGACAGACGTCCGTGATGATGTAGGCGTCCGTCTCACTCGTGATGCGGCGCGTGGCTTCCTGCACGACGCCGTCTTCGGCCCAGGCGCGGCTCCCGCGCTCGTCTTTCGACTCGGGGACGCCGAACAGCATCACCGCTTCGACGCCGGTTTCGAGGACCTCCTCGACGCGCTCGACCGCCTCGCCGACCGGGACCCGTTCGTGACCCGGCATCGTCTCGATTGGGACTCGCTCGTCGGTCGTCGCGTCGACGAACACCGGCGCGATGAGGTCCGACGCAGAGAGCTCCGTTTCGCGTACCAGCGGTCGCACGCCGTCGGTTCGCAGGCGGCGCGGGCGCTGTGTCAGGTTCATACTGCCATTTCAGACCGTGGCCGGCATGAACCCACCGTTTGTGTGCTTAAACGCAACCACTTTTTTGACAGACGGAAGCCTATATCGGGGTAGTCGCTCTGTCGTCGGGGCCCGATTTACGAATACATCGGTGAACTGGCCGTATTATAGGCTGTAACTGAATATTCCGGCTAGTCTGGACAGTCAGGACACGCACTGCACACGAATCTGAGCGAAGCTCTCCCATCCACACACTGGCTTGTCCCGATCCATTTCTTACCGGTAGCATTGACGCCCAATAGGTGCAGAATACGCAACTCAGCAAGGAGCGACGGTATCACCGGACAGTCTTTCAGTCCCTGTTTTGGTTACGAGATAGCGGGCATAGTGCTCAGCGTCATACACTGCTTCGCCCTTTGCCGTCGAATATGGTCGTCTAACCCGAACAGTGAGACCACGATCTGATCGGTTTACGACGGTCACCTTTGGACCAACAGTGAATGAACCGACATCCCAGCTATCAAGACAACTCGCATTCTGAAGCCGAGCAGTCACATAGTCCGTTTCCGAGTTTAGTGCGCGTTCTTTGGCTTCAGAGACGTTTATTTGTGCGCCAATGGTTGGGGTTTCCTGACCACTGTCTACGGCCGATTCTGGGGTTGCTGGGCCGTCGGAAAGCGTAGAACATCCCGTGAGCACAAGGCTACAGACAATAGCGAGAAGTAGAGCCCTTTGATCGTACATACAGAGAAATAATTTATAACTGACAAATGCCTTGTGGGAAATCCCATCTTATGACGTGTCATCTATTGCCGCTTCAGCTGTACCCGCAGGAGTAGCTACCAGATACTGGGTCCTCGTGCACCGGTCTGGACAGTCACCAGATAGCAGGAGCCTGTGACGCCTTCGAGGGAATCTCCGGAAAGCAGTTCACTCGATGTCGACGACCTCGATTCGCTCGCGGAGCCACGCCGCCGCGTCGGCAACGGTTGCCGGGTCGTCACCGGTAATCTTCACCCGCCCCGGTGCATCGTCCTTGCGGGGATAGCTCCCGACGGCAACCGCGAACTGCTCGCGGGCCGCCGTGATGTGGGTGACCAGTGCGCCTTCGGGTGCAGGCGTGTGAATCGTCTCCGTCGTCCGGTCGCCGTCGAACTCGTCGGCAACGGTCTCGTACATCGCTTTCAGTTCCTCGGGGATACCCGGCAGGACGTACACGCGGTCGATGACACAGCCGGCGGCGAAGCTCTCGTCGGTCAGCAGCGCCTGCCCGCCCTCGGGGATCGACGCCCACGCGTCGAGGTCCAGGTCCATGTCGTAGCGGTCCACCATCTCGGGGTTGTCATCAGCGAACCGCTCGGCCTTCGCTTCGAGGTGTGCCCGCACGTCGTCGGGAACGACGAGGTCGCGGCCGAACGCCCGCGCCACGGCGGCTTTGGTTATGTCGTCGGGTGTCCCGCCGATGCCACCGGTGACGATGACCGCGTCGAAAGCGTCGTGATACCGCGCCACGGCGTCGCGATGACCGCCTCGTCGTCGGGCACAGTCAGGACTCGGGTGACGCTTGCGCCGGCGGCCGTGAGCTGGCGGCCCAGCCACGACGCGTTCGTGTTCTCCGTGTCGCCAGCGAGCAGTTCGTCACCGACGGTGAGCAGTGCGACCTCCATCATCTCGCTGTGAGTGTCTGGCGGCGTTAAGCGTTTGGCTGGACGCAGGTGGACACAGACTCAGGTGTCGTCGGCCCGCTGCGGACCGAATGAATATGGATGGTGTATAATGGCATTATATCTAGTCTAGCCATATTTCGGTAACATACATATACTGGGTCCGGCAATTCAAAATCATGGTACTTGTCACCAATTGTGCTGATTGCGTCAAACGGGTGTACCCGAACCGAAGTCGCGTGCCGAGTACGGACCGCGACAGCGCTGGCCCGGTCGACGAAGCGTCCACAACATCCGCTGGAACGCTGACAGACTGACGCTGCTGGCAGCACACCGCGTCGTCGCGCTATCGGGCTCGTCGCGGTGTGTCGTAACGGCAACTCTTGGCAGGTAGCTACAGCAATGGAACACAGCGATAGCACAGGGCCGGACCGCTCGCTGCTCCGTCGGCTTTCCAGACCGGTTCTCGCGTTCGTTGGACTCGTCGCCGCCGGTGTGTTCGGATTCGTCACGTTCGGTGGCGTCGGCGTCGTCAACGCCCTGTTCTGGCTGCTTGACCCCACGAGCATCGAACTCCACTTCCAGACCCACGAGGGGCCCGCGACGCTGGTCAAAGGCTACGCCATCGTGGTGCTGACCGGTCTCGTCGTCGCTGGACTGTGGATAGGTGAAACAGTGCTGTCGGCAGCCTTCGGCGGCCAGATTCAGCAGGAACTTACACGTATGCAGATTTCGCAACGACTTCAGGAACTGGACGACCACATCGTCGTCTGTGGCTACGGGACGTTCGGACAGACTGTCGCGGAGCAGATAGGCGGCACGGACGCACAGGTGGTCGTCATCGAGAAACAGACAGAACAGTACGAACGGGCGCTCGACGACGGCCATCTCGCGCTGGAGGCCGACGCGAGCCGCGAGGGCGCGCTGACGGACGCGGGCATCAAGCGAGCCGACACGGTCATCGGGGCGATTGACGACACGAACGCAAATATTCAGATTGCGGTGCTGGCGAGCCAGCTTGCGCCCACTGTCCAGCTCATCGTTCGGGCCGGCGACCGACAGGACGAGACCGTGGCCCGCCGCGTGGGCGCGGATGAAGTGATAATCCCCGAAGTCGTCAGCGGAAAACAGGTGTGTGAGCGGCTGTGACCACGGGTCAGACGTTACTCCTCGGATAGTTCGGATTCCAGTGTCTCGACCCGGCGTTCGAGTTCGGAAACCCGCTTCTCGTAGCCGCGTTTACCGTCGAGAAAGTTGTAGACGAGTACCATGCCAGCGGCTGGTAGTCCGATGTACACCGCCAGTACGAGTACCATGAGGATAAGTTCTGTTGCGCCGGGTAGTCCCGGTATCTGGAGGAGGGCCATGGTGAGCCTTTTCGTTTCAGCTACTTGAAAACTCACATCTGAGCGATCAGACTCCCGCTTCCCCGACCGCTTCAGCGAGTAGCTCCGTGACCCCGACGATTTCAAGGTCCTCCTCGTAGCCGCCGGTTTTGCGCCCGTCCTCGTACATCGTCATGCACATCGGGCAGGCAACGACGAACTTCTCGACGGCCGCGCCCGCCTCGGTGTCTTCGAGGGCCTCGCGCAGGCGTTCCTCGCTGGGTTTGCTCTCCTCTTCGAGGTCCATCCAGAGACCGCCACCGCCACCGCCACAGCAGAAGGAGTCGTCCCTGTTGCGGGGCATCTCGTGGAGGTCGGCTCCGGTCGCGTGGATGAGGTCCCGCGGCGCTTCGAACTCGCCGTTGTACCGCCCGAGGTGGCAGGGGTCGTGGTAGGTGACAGTGTAGTCCAGTTCGGTCCCGGAGAGGCCGAGCGCGCCCGCATCTGCGAGGTCGGCGACGACCTGCGTGTAGTGGAACACGTCGTCTTCGCCCCACTCACAGGCCTCGAACTCGGGGTACTCGTTCATGAACGTGTTGTAGGCGTGGGGGTCCGTCGTGACGATGGACTGGAACTCACAGTCCAGCATCGCGGCCGCGTTGTCCTCGACGAGCATCTCGTAGAGCCCTTCCTCGCCGACGCGGCGCACGTCGTTGCCGTCGGTCTGTTCGGCCTCGTAGAGGATGCCGTAGTCCACGTCGGCGGCCTCGAAGACGGTGGCGAGCGCCTGCGCAATCTTCTGGTTGCGCTCGTCGTAGCTCGGGTAGTCGCCGACGTACCAGAGGTACTCCACCGGTTCGTCGCGGGCGTCCGGCACCTCGAAGTCGAGGTCCTCGGTCCAGTCCGGCCGGGCGCGCTCGGGGTCGCCGAAGGTGTTGCCGTGCTGGAACACGTTCATCATCGCGTCCTGGACGTGTTCATCCATCTCGCCGGCCTCGGTGAGCCGGCGGTTCATCTCAGTGAACTGCGTGACGTGTTCGATGTCGACCGGACAGGCGTCCATGCAGGCCATACAGGACATGCAGGACTCCATCGTGTGGGCGTCGATGACCGAGGTGCCGCCGTCGGCGATGATAGGCACGTCCTCGCCGCCGGCGTCGCGCTCCTCGCGGTAGCGTTTCAGGTCGAGGATGACGTTCCGCGGGTCCAGCGGCCGCCCGGACGCTTTTGCCGGACAGACCGACGAGCACCGGCCGCACTTGGTACAGGCGTCGTGGTCGAGCAGTTGCTTCCAGGAGAAGTCGTCGATGTCGCTGGGACCGATGTCGTCGGGGTCAGCGTCGGCCGGGACGCCGGGTAGTCGCACGCCGGCTTTCTCGTCGCGGGCGACGAGGTTGGCAAACGACGAGAGCATGTGGAACGGCTTCGCGTACGGAATCCAGGCGACGAACCACAGCGCGACCAGCGAGTGGCTCCACCAGACGAACGGGTACGCACCCGCTGCCATTTCCGGTGTCATCCCGGCCATGACGAGCACTTCTTTGACCGACCAGCCGACGAAGCTCACCGTCTCGAAGGAGACGTCACGCACCGTCGAGGTGCCGAGAATACGGATGCCCTCGGTGAGGTAGCCGCCGACGCCCAGCACGAACAGCGCGCCCAGAAACAGGTCGTCCTCGCGGGAGGTGTGGCGGTCGTGGAGGCGGTCGAGCTTGCGACCGTAGCGCCGCCACAGCGCGACACCAACGCCGACGACGAACAGCAGCCCCATCGCGTCCATGACGAACGAATAGGAGAGGTAGAACTGGCCGACGAAGAAGGATTCACCGGTCAGCGGCCGATAGAGGTCCATGTCGATACCCAGAATCGTCGTCCCGATGAGCAGCGTCAGAAAGCCCCAGACGATGAACGCGTGCATCACGCCGGCGACGGTGTCGCGGTCCAACTGCTTCCGGTTCGACAGCGCCAACTGCGCCGCCGCGACCGTTCGCTGGGGCAACTCGTCCAGGCGGTCGAAGGGGTCATCGCTGCCCTGGGCATAGCGGGTGACGCGGTCGTACACACCGTACAGAAAGACGATGATGGCGAGCGCTGCCAGATAGTAGAACAGCGCTTTCCCCACGTCGCCGATACGCCAGAACGTCGGGCGCGTGGTCGTCTGGAGTATAGATGACATACGGTAACACGCGATTTGTGTCCGCTTAAATCTTGCCACGCCCCGTCGCAGTCTTGCGGGAATTAGGGACCTGTTGAAAGTTTCCTCGCGTTACGTTGCCCATCCGACAGATATATGACTCCCGAGAAGTAGTTTCATGTTCGATGGACGAGAAGACCGAAGAACTCCGTGACATCTTTATGGATGTCTCCGACGAGGAGGCTGTGACGGAGTCTCAGGAAGCGTCGAGAGGGTCCCTGGCCGATACTGACGAGGCCGGTGTCGCGGACCGACTCGGTGATGTCATCGCGCGGATGCGCGAGCGGTACGAGTTCCGAACCGACCTCGCCGACGAATCCCTGATAACAGTGGTCCGACTGTTCTACGAGGGGAGCGACGATGCGGCCATCGCGGCCGAAATCGGCGCGGACGAGCCTGACGTGGTGGAGGCGCGGCTGGACCTGCATCTCCTCCGCGACGAGGACACAGAGGCACCGTTCGACCTGGCCGAGTTCCGCCGCCGCGTCGCCGACGCCGACCCCGCTGTCACCGAACTCGCGGCCGAGTTCGATATCGACGAGTCCTGGGCCGCCCACTACCGTCGCGTCGTCGCCGCACAGGACGCCGCGCGCCGGGTCTCCCACCGGTTCCAGAGCGAGTTCGAGGACGTGCTCACCGACGCCGGGCTGTCGACACAGCACGCTGCCGGCCTCCGCGAAGACGGTCTCGACGAAGCCACTGAGGACATTGACTCGCTGGATTCCGGCGCTGACGTGTCGATGTAACTCTGGGCATTCTTTTACACTAGCTGTCGGCTGAGATGGCAGGGTTTTCTGGCTGTCCGAAACACGACCGTTCCGTCCCGCCGAACATTCTTGTAGTGGAACACGACCACGCAGAGCCATGCCGACCCACACGTTCCGAGAGCTAGAAACGGCCGCCTACTGCCCCCGGAAGCTCTACTACCGCCGCCGCGACGGGGCGAGCGAAATCCCCGACGAGATTGAATCGGTTCGCCGGCTCGCCCGTGATTACGAGCGGCTGCTGACCGACGACGCCGCCCTGCTGGCAGCCCCCATCGAAGTGGGTCCGGACGAGTACCGCGACCGGCTCAGAGGGCTTCGAGAGCGCCTGGCCGACTGGGACGCGCTGGTCGCCCCGGCGGCGACCGACGCGTATCTCGAAGGGAAGGACGCCCGCGGTATCGCACACAAGGTCGTCGCCGGGCGGGACGGTCCGGTCCCGTCGCTCGTCTTCGCCGGTCGGCCGCCCGAGGACGGTGTCTGGGAGCCCCAGACCGTGCGGTTGGTCGCCGCCGCGAAGGCGCTCTCTTGGGAGCGCGAGCGTGACATCGACATCGCCTACGCCGAGTATCCGGCATACGGCGTCATCCGGCGCATCGAGGTGAACGCACGGCGGGCCGGCGTCTACCGTCGGGCGGTTCGGACTGCCGACAGCATCGACGGCCCGCCCGGACGGGTACACAACGACGCGAAGTGCGAGCCCTGTGAGTTCAGCGACGACTGCGGGGTGAAGACGCGGTCGCTACGGTCGATGCTCCGATAGGGCAGATAATCGCCCGGACAGCGGTGAGTGTCAGCCTTGGGCTTCGAGCCACGACTTGACGGCGTCAGCGTGTGCGCCGCGGCGGTGTATCGTTCCGGTGTCGACGTTCACCACCGTCGAGCCGGTCCCGCCGTCGGTTTCGCCGGCGTCGAGCACGACGGCGGCGCGCTCCCGGATGGCGTCGAGGTCGTCGACGGAGCGGGCGCTTGGGTTGCCGGAGATGTTGGCGCTGGTGGCGGTTAGCGGCCCGGTCTCGGCGAGCAGTTCGAGCGCGAGGTCGTGGTCGGGGACCCGAACCCCGACGCGGTCCCGGCCGGCGACCAGCACGTCCGGCACTGCGTCGCGGCGCTCGACGACGACGGTGACCGGGCCGGGGAGGAACTCGCGCATGAACGCCAGTTCGCGGTCGCTTGGGTGCGTGTACTCGCGGGCGGACTCGACATCGGGGACAGCCATCGACACCGGCTTGTCGCGCTCGCGACCTTTCGCCTCGAACACACGCTCGACGGCATTAGCATTGAGCGCGTCCGCGCCGAGGCCGTACACCGTCTCCGTGGGATAGACGACCAGCTCTCCGTCGCGAACCGCTGCTGCGGCGTCGTCGACTGTCGCCATCGTTAGAGCTGGGCTTCGACGTCGTCGTAGTCGGGGAAGTCGGGCCACTCCTCGGCGACCCACGCGTACTCGACGGTCCGGTCGCTATCGAGGACGAACACCGACGGGCGCGGTTCCTCGATTCCGGCCATCCCGTCGAGGTCCATGTCGATGCCGTACTGCTGTGCGACGCCGTTGGCCGGGTCCGAGAACAGCCGGTAGTCCCCCTCGATTTCCCGCTCTTCGAGCAGCTGCTTGTGCTCGTAGGGCGTCGAGATGGAGACGCCGACGACGGTGGCCTGCTCGTGCCACGCACGGTCGCGTATCTCGTTCCAGATGTACGTCGCCGGGAACGCGCCGTCCATCGCGTGGAACACGAGGACGACCCGGTCGCTGTCGGCACACAGCGACGAGAGCGACTCGTCCTCCCAGAACTCGTCGTTGACGAGCGGGCGTGTGAAATCCGGCGCGGTGTCGCCCTCGTCGGGATGGTCAACCGGGTCGAGGTCGACGACATTGAAGTCGAGGTCCATCAGGCCACACCCCCTGCGGTCTCCTCACCCTCGCCGTAGGTCCGCTCCAGATACGCGACGATGTTCGCGCTCTCGGACATCGTGACGCCGGTGTTCTCGTCGACGATGGCCGGGACGGTCCGCTTGCCGGACAGTCGCTTGACCACGTCACGGTCGGCGTGCATCGGCTCGACGAACCGCGACTGGTAGTCGAGGTCGTAGGCGTCCAGCTTCCGGACGACGCGCTCACAGAACGGACACGCCTGCAACCGGTACAGCGTGATATCGGACTCGCTCATACTCTGTGGAGTGATACGCGTGAAAGCCGGGTAAGGGCTTCGCTGACAACCCCTTCATGACAAGCCTTAATCCGCACCCATTACAACTTCGACCGTTGATGGCCCTGGATCCACCTGCGCCGTTTGAGCTGTCTACAGCGATGTTGCAGGGCGTCGAAATCGTCGGCGTCCCAATACCAAAAGACGCGGTGCTCGTCGCTGGTATTGTCACGCTCGTCGCACTGGTCGTCCTCTCGGCGTTCTTCTCGTCCTCAGAAATTGCGATGTTCTCGCTGCCTGCACACCGGACGGAAGCGCTCGTCGAGGACGCTGTCCCGGGTGCGAAGACGCTCAAACAACTCAAATCAGACCCCCACCGCCTGCTGGTAACGATTCTCGTCGGCAACAACCTCGTCAATATCGCGATGTCTTCCATCGCTACTGGACTCCTTGCGATGTACGTCGATAGTCAGGGGCTGGCTGTCGCCATCGCGACGTTTGGCGTTACCGCCGTCGTTTTGCTGTTCGGCGAGAGCGCGCCAAAGAGCTACGCGGTGGAGAACACCGAATCGTGGGCGCTGCGCATCTCCAAACCGCTCAAGGCTGCCGAGAAGGTGCTGCTCCCGCTTATCCTGCTGTTCGACTACCTCACGCGCGTCGTCAACAAAATCACCGGGGGCCGCTCCGCCATCGAGACCTCCTACGTCACCCGCGAGGAGATACAGGACATAATCGAGACGGGCGAGCGTGAGGGCGTCCTCGACGAGGACGAACGCGAGATGCTCCAGCGCACGCTGCGGTTCAACGACACTATTGCCAAGGAAGTGATGACGCCGCGCCTGGACATGACCGCGGTCGCCAAGGAGGCTTCTGCCGAGGAAGCCCTGGAGACGTGCATCCAGAGCGGCCACGCCCGCATCCCCGTCTACGAGGGGAGCCTGGACAACGTCATCGGCGTCATCCACATCCGGGACCTCGTTCGGGACCTCAACTACGGCGAGGCGGTGGCCCGCAACATGGACCTCGAAGACCTCATCGAGCCGACCCTGCACGTCCCCGAGTCGAAGAACGTCGACGACCTGCTGACCGAGATGCGGGCCGAACGCCTGCACATGGTCATCGTCATCGACGAGTTCGGGACCACTGAGGGGCTGGTGACGATGGAGGACCTGACCGAGGAGATTGTCGGCGAGATACTCGAAGGCGAGGAGGAGGAACCCATCGAGTACGTCGACGACGACACAGTCACGGTCAAAGGCGAGGTCAACATCGAGGAGGTCAACGAGGCGCTGGACCTTGACCTGCCCGAAGGCGAGGAGTTCGAGACCATCGCCGGCTTCATCTTCAACCGGGCTGGCCGACTGGTCGAAGAGGGTGAGACCATCACCTACGACGCGTCGAGATCCGCGTCGAACAGGTCGAAAACACGCGTATCATGAAAGCTCGCGTTGTCCGCCTCGAAACCGACGAAACCGAGTCGGTCGACGCCGAAGAGGTCACGGACTGAGGACGCTCGATAGCAGTCGTTTTACATCGGCTGCCGCCGACAGCGATGGCATGGGCTATCACCACCTTGCAGTCGACGATATCGAGCCGACACCGGACCGACCCAGTGTCCAGCGCTCCATCAGTGACGCGGTCGGCCTCGAAAACGCGGCCGTGAACGTCTACGAGGTCGCCCCCGGCGAGGACATCCCGCTCGCGTACCACTACCACGACGACCAGGAAGAGCTGTTCTACGTCCTCTCGGGCACGCTCGCCGTCGAGACGCCGGAGCAGACCTACGAGGTCAGCGAAGACGAGGTGTTCGTCGTCGAACCGGACAGCCCCCAGCGAGCGCACAACCCCGAATCGGCGGCCGAACCGGTGCGGACGATCGTCGTCGGCGCGCCCGCGGTGGACGACGTACATCCCTACGACCCCGAGTAAGCCGAGCGTCGCGGTCGCTCTGCGAGGGCTACTGGAGCGTAATAGCGTAGGTCAGTGCGAACAGCAGTATCGCGCCGGTCGCGACGTTGATAGCCGTGAGTTCCGCCGCGCCGATGACGCTCAGCCCCCAGACAATAGTGGCCGCAAACACCGTCGAGAGCACGACGTTCATCGCGATGAGTACCCGCGGGTCACCCTGCGACCCGCTCGCCCCCTCCTCGAACCCGTTCGCGTCGCTCATGCCCACGAACACGGACGGGACGCCCCTTAGCTCTTTGGCAGTGCCCGGCGAGTTCGACACGCTCTAGCCGGCGGCGGCCGAGTCGCGCAACTAAACACGCTCGGCGCCCAAGACGGGCGTATGAACGTTCAAAACCGTCATGGGGACCCGGTCGACCCGGTCCCGTTTCTCGTCTGCACCATGACGGCGGTGATGCTGCTGTTCTCCGTCGGCCCGCTGTATGGCCTCGCGTACGGGCTGCCAGTGTGGGCCGGCCTGACCGTTGCCACAGCCGGGACCGTCGCTGTCGCCGCCGTCGCGTATCACCGGCTTGTCTGGACTGCGCCGCCGCCCTCGGTACAGATAGCCCCGGAACTCCGATTTCAGCGGCTCATCTACATCGGTCTCGGCTTCGCTGTCTTGCTGGTCGGCGTCTCCGCCCCGCTGGCCCTGTGATTTACTACCCCGGTGTGTCTGTGGACTGGTATGCGCGAGGTCGAACGCTCTCGGTTCGTGATGGCGCGGCCGCCGGCTGTCCACCGCACGCTCTCGCCGGAGGCGGTCGTCGCGGCGGAGGGGACGTTTACCGTAACGGCCGTCGAAGAGACAGACACGGGCACGCTCGTCACCGCGGCCGGGCCGGGGATGTCGGTGCCGCTACGCTTCGAGTCCCGGGAGGACGGCCTCCGGTACACTGCCGAGGGCGAGGTCGGCCCGTTCGACCATCTGGAGACCCAAGTCATCGTTACACCGGAGGAAAACGGGTCCCGCCTCACGATGCGGTCGACCGTCTCGCTGAACCTGCCGCTGCCCTTCGCCGACCGCATCGCCGCCTGGAAGCGCGGCAACGAACTGGAGCGGGCCATCGAAGACCTGGCGGCGGACGTGCCCGGGGCGTGAATCGGCTGCAAAAGCACTGAACGTCACGATTGTCGCTGGTCGTGAGACGACTGCACACAACCACGGTACGTTTAGTAGCCGTAATTTCAATATACGATCATGAGCATCCTCGACAGCGTCAAGGAGGCACTCACGTCAGAGTCGGACGCGAAGTCCCGCCCCGACGACGGGTCCAAGGGGGCGTACTGGTGTGACGACTGCAGCGTTCGCATCAGAGACGTCGAACTGGAGGGCGAACCGGTCTGTCCGGACTGTGGCGAGGAGATGCGCTTCGAGCGTGCGGTCGGTCGTGACTGCGCCTGCTAAGGGCTCCGGATAACCGTCTCATCCCCCTGTTCTGACGGGAACGGACCCGTGAGCGACTCGCTGTCCGTCCATTCCTCGTCCGTCACCAGCGCGTCGTCGAGCGCCGTCCGAAGGGCGTCCTCGTCGTAGTCCGTCCCGATGAACACCAGTTCTGTCCGTCGGTCGCCATGTTTGTCGTGCCAGTCGAGTTCCGGGCGGTTCGAGCGGTACATGTCCCGCTCGACTTCGGGGAGGCTCGCAATCCAGGGGCCCTGTGCCTCGGCCCGTATCGAAGGGCCGGCCTGGCCGATGACGACGCGGCGCTCGGTGCCCGCCAGCCAGACGGTGCCCTTCGAGCGGGCGACACCCGACGGGAGGTCCCGCAACGCGTCGGCGAGTCGGTCGGGGTGGAACGGCCGGCGGCGGCGGTAGGTGAAGGAAGTGACGCCGTACACCTCCTCGGGATGGTGGTGGCTGTCGTGTCCGTGGCCGCTGTCGCCCTCGTGGGTATCGGCTTCGTGGCTGTGGCTGTCTTCGCCGTGGCTATGCCCGGCTTCGGCCAGCGCCCGCTTCCAGCCCGGCAGGTCGTTGATTTCGTGCTGGTCGAACAGCCCGCGGTCGAACAGCCGGTCGGGGTCGACCTGTGAGAAGGTCGTTCGGATAGTCTCGGCGTCTGGCTGGAGCGCCCGCACCAATCCTTCGGCCTCGTCGAGTTCCGCGTCGGAGCAGAGGTCGGCCTTGTTCAGGAGGACGACGTTCGACAGTTCGACCTGTTCGACCATGAGATCAGAGAGGGGGCGGTCGGCGTCGTCGGCCGCTGCGCCGTCGCCATCTCCGTCGGCGTTCGCTTCTACAGTACCGCGACGCGCCGGCGTCTCGCCGGCGAATGCGTCGAGGAACAGTCGGGTATCCAGCACGGTCACGAGCGTGTCGACGCGATAGAGCGCGGCCACGCGCGATTCGGTTGTGAACAGCCGCGCGACGGGCGCTGGCTCGGAGATGCCAGAGGACTCGACGACCAGCGCGTCGAAGTCCCGATTGTTCGCCAGCCGGACGACTGCCGTTTCGAGATCGTCCTGCAGTTCACAGCAGATACAGCCGTTCGAAAGCTCCGCGACGCCGTCGTCGACGTCCAGTTCGGATCCCTCGGCGATCAGTTCCGCGTCGACGTTGACGGTTCCCATGTCGTTGACGAGGACGGCGATGTCGCGGTCGCCGGCCTCGGTCAGCAGGTGGTTCAGCAGTGTCGTCTTCCCGGCCCCGAGGCTTCCGGAGAGAATCGTGACGGGAATTGTGTCGCGCATACCTCCCGTTGTGGGCCGCCTCCCTTCAAATCGCGCCTCGTTTCCGGGAGCCGAACACGACCGCTGTCCCGCCAGAGCGCGTGGGCACTATCGACGGGTAACTGCGACAGCTTTTACTCCGTGCCTCTCGCACACACGACCCACGATGGAACTGGCCGACCGAATCGAGCGCTTTCGCCGGACGCTGCGGGAGTGGGCCCGCGGCCTGTACCACGGCATGATAACGCACCCGGCCTACGAGAAAATCGAGAAGGAGGCCGAGGACATCGAGGACGCGTTCATGCTGGCCTGTTTCCCCGACGCCTTCGGCATCCCGTCGCCGGTGTCGTACTACACCGCCGAACTGCTGCCGTACCTCGAAGACACCTTCGAGGCCTGGGAGCGGCGGCTGTGGGACCGGGGGTCGTACATCGAACGCAAGGGCCAGCAGTACCACTTCTGATGGAGCCGTTCGTCTTCTTCGGCGGCAAGGGCGGGGTCGGCAAGACCACCGTCTCCTGTGCCTACGGCGTCAAATCCGCACGTTCGGGCCTCGACACGCTCGTCGTCTCGACGGACCCGGCCCACTCGGTGACCGACGTGTTCGACCAGCCCTTCAGCGACGACCCCGAGTCCGTCGAGGGCATCGACGGCCTCGACGCGATGGAGATCGATCCCGAAACCGAAACCCAGCGCCACCTCGACGGCATCCGTAACGACCTCTCCGAGCAGGTGTCGGCAGCGATGGTCAACGAAATCAACCAGCAGCTAGAGATGGCCCACCAGACGCCGGGGGCCTACGAGTCGGCGCTGTTCGACCGCTTCGTCGACGTGATGCGCAACGCCGACCCGTACGACCGGGTCGTCTTCGACACGTCGCCGACCGGCAGCACGCTCCGCCTGCTCGGCCTCCCGGAGTTCCTCGAAGGGTGGATCGACCGGCTGATGCACAAACGCGAGAAGAGCATCGACCTCTTCGAGAAGGCCGCCATCGGGAGCAACGAGCCCCGGCGCGTGATGAACGGTGACCCGGTACTCGCCCGCCTGCAGGACCGCAAGGAGTTCTTCGAGTTCGCCGGCGGCGCGTTGCAGTCCGACGCCGCCTTCTTCCTCGTGCTCAACCCCGACCAGCTCTCGGTCAACGAGACGCGGCGCGCCATCGCCGAGATGCGGGAGCGTGACCTCTCGGTTCGGGGCCTCGTCGCCAACAAACTCACGCCCGAGCCGGACCCCGACGAGGACGGCCGCGGGGCCCGGTATCTCCGAGACCGCGTCGCGACTGAGAACGAACGGCTACAGGAGGTCCGAGAGACGCTCGACCCGCCGCTGGTCGCGGAAATCACGACCCGCACGGCGGAGGTGAAAGGCGACCTGCTCGACGATGTCGCCGCCGAATTCGACGTCGAGACGGACGCCGAGGCACCGACGTTCGTCTGAGCTACCGGCCGCCGCTCATGTGCGGGCCGCGCATAACCGATAAGTAATCAGATATTAGATTTTTCGTTGATAGTCGAAGCCGTGTGACCGAGCGGATTCTGACGGATTTGAGATATATAAGAAAAATATAATAACTATTAATAGCTTGATGTTGGTTACCATTCATGCACATACATGACACAGGTAATCTGGATCGTCCTGGCAGTACTGGTGACGTTCAGCGTGGGGTACCTGGGGTATTCGAAGTACCTCGCGCGGTTCCTCGAACTCGACAACGCCAACGAGACACCGGCACACAAGTACGAAGACGGGCAGGAATACGTCCCGTCGAAGAAACCGGTATTGCTGGGTCACCACTACTCCAGTATCGCGGGTGGGGCACCGATTGTCGGACCGATTACTGCGGGGGCCATCTGGGGGTGGGTTCCCGCACTACTGTGGATCGCTATCGGCAATCCACTGATGGGTAGCGTCCACGACTTCGTCTCGCTGTCGGGCTCGCTCCGACACGAGGGGAAGTCCATCGGCTACATCGTCGGTGAGTACGTCGGCGAGGGCGGAAAGAACATGCTGCTGTGGTTCGCGTTCCTGACGATTATCCTCGTCGTCGCAGTGTTCGCGCTGGTGGTCGGGATCGTGTTCAACGCCTATCCCGAGGTGGTGACGGCGTCGCTGGTCTACATTGCCCTCGCGCTGGCGTTCGGCGTGTACCTCTACCAGCTCAACGGGCCGTTCATCCCCGGCACAGTCCTGTTCGTCGCAGGCGTTTTCGCCGGCGTCTTCGCTGGGATTCAGTTCCCGATTGCCCTGTTCGAACCGACGGCCGAACGGACCGCGGAGATGTCCGTCATCGTGTTGCTCGGCGGGAGCGGTTCCTGGGTGCCTGGCGCGAGCGCGCTGGGCGGCAACACTGCGGCGTGGATACCGGTCATCATGGCCTACGCCGCCGTCGCCAGCGCGCTCCCGGTGTGGGTGTTGCTCCAGCCGCGTGACTACCTCTCCTCGTTCCTGCTGTACACCGGTGTCGGCGGCGCGCTGCTCGCCATTATCGTCGGGACCATCCTCGGCTCGTCGAGCCAGCCGCTGGTCATCGACAGCTCGCTGGGTGCCTTCAACGGCTTCTGGGGCGTCGAGGGTGCGGGTCTGTACCCGCTGTTCCCGCTGCTTTTCATTACCATCGCCTGTGGAACCATCAGCGGCTTCCACTCGCTGGTCTCCTCCGGGACGACGGCGAAGCAACTCGATAAGGAGACCGACGCCCGCCTGATCGGCTACGGCGGGATGCTCGGTGAGGGGCTGCTCGCGGCCGTCGCGCTGTCGACGCTCGCGGTCGCCGGCTTCCCCGACTGCGGGCGGTATTGGCGCGGCGCTGCCGAACTTCGCGACGGGTGGTGGCATCATCCTGACGAGCCTCGGCCTCCCACAGTCCTTCGGCGCGCCGTTCATGGCGCTCGTCCTCGTGAGCTTCCTGCTTACGTCTACTGACACGGCTGTCCGGCTCGGCCGCTACATGATGGAAGAGATCGTCGGTCTGCCGGCCGGCCAGACATCGACTGGCCTCGACGTGGGCGGTGGCATCCGTTCGACGCTGGGCGAACTCGGCCGCGGTCGGTACACGAACCCGATCATCCAGTGTGTCCTCGCGTACGTGATGGTCATCTCCGGCCAGTGGGTCGTCCTGTGGGCGCTGTTCGGCGGTGCGAACCAGCTGCTGGCCGCGCTCGCACTGCTGACCGCGACGGTCTGGCTGGCTAACTGGGACAAGAGCAAACAGCTGTACTCCACGGGCGTACCGATGGCCGTCATGGTGGCGATAACCGTGCTCGGCCTCGGCTGGCTCGCGTTCTACCAGAACATCTACCAGACGATTATCGTGGGCGGTGCGAGCGGTGTGCAACTGTTCGCAACGATTATCCAGACGCTTCTGGCACTGACCCTCATCGGCCTCGCTCTGGCGCTGGTCAAGAAGGGGTACGACAACATCAGCACCGTCCGCGAGAGCTACGGCGGCGGTGCCGTCGAACCGAGCGACGACTGACGCAACCGATCTCTTCTCCGTTTTTTCGGCGCTGACAGCGACTGCTACCCGAGCGTCATTTCCAGAACCGCTTGGCGAGCCGCGAGAGAACTCCTTCCTCGGGCTGGGTCACGTCCTCCCAGAGGACGAACGCCTCGACCACATCGGCGGCCTCGCCGGCGACGGCTTCCTGCTCGTCCGGAACGACGACGCCAAGGTTGACCTCGTAGTGGCCGTAGTAGCCGTATTTCAACAGCGTGCGCTCGCGCTGGCCATCGACGAACGACCGGACTTCCTCGGGCAGTTCGTCGGCGACGAGGACGAACGTGAAGTCGGTGCGGTAGTGCTCCTCGTTCGGCGTGACCCGTTTGTCGGCCAGGTCGTGGCCGAGTTCGACCAGCCGCTTCAGTTCGCCGACCGTCGGCCGGTCGACGCGGCGGGCGTAGAGGAACTCCTCTGATTCGTGGTCGCCGTAGGACAGCGCCGGGTGGAAGAACTGTTTCTGATTGAGGATCCGCATCTCGCCGTAGAGGTCCCAGCGCTCGCCGCGGAGCCGGTGGTCCCGCTCCAGCGTGTAGTTGTACATCAGGCGGTCGCTCACCCGGTCGAAGTACGGGTCGTCCGTCCAGTGTGGGACCTCCTCGATGATTTCGTCGGGCAGCTCCGATTTCGGGACCGCCCCAGTGACGGGGTCCTCCCAGTCGTCCGCACCGTAATTCGGGGGCCCCTTGACTGACCCGGACTCGGAGTCTTCGCTCATCGTATCGAGTCGCGTGGGCATTCAGTTCGTACCGGTCCCATGCCGCGGTAGCTCATACCATGCCGATACCGTGTCGGAGTCTTAAGCGCGTCGGTCAGTCGACGGTCGTTCACGGGCCGTACACGACCGCCGCGGCAGGTTTTTTACGCTGGCTTCCGAAATAATCACTAACAATCATGGCGAAAGACACCGAGGCCTGCGGCCGCTGCTCGATGACCGTCGTCGTCGACGCTGTCGACGAAACTGCGGACGAACAGCCCCACGACCCCTTCGGCGACGACCGCATCGAAGTCGACCAGCGGGACATCGAGCGCGTCTCGCCCGAGGCCTGGATGGGCCGGCTCTCGACCAGGGTGAACGAGGCCGTGAGTCGCTACGTCTGGGGTCGCTGACCGGGTCAGAGGAGTGCGTCGATAATCCAGAAGAGGCCGTAGCTCAGCCCGAACGCCAGCGCGAGCGACCCGATCCAGGCCAGCACTGTCTTGCCCATCTTCTCACGACTGACTTCGCCGCCGCCGGCGGCCGCGCCGGAGCCGACGATGGCGGAGACGATGATCTCGTTGAACGACACTGGAATGCCGAAGAAGACGGCCGCCTGCGCGATGATGAAACTCGGAATCAACGCGCCGATGGAGCGTCGCGGGCCGAGCGAGGAGTAGTCCTGTGCCAGCGCTTTGATCATCCGCGGCGCGCCCGTCCAGGACCCGATGAGGAGGCCGAGTCCGCCGAACAGCAGGACCCCGGTGATGGGAATGGCCGCCGTCGGCCCCTCGCCGAGCAGGGGGACCAGCGGCCCCAGCGCCAGGCCGACCTGGCTCCCGCCGGCGGAGAAGGCCACCAGCCCACCCATCACCAGCAAGAAGTGCCGCTGCCCGGCGGCTGCGTCCGCTCTGATGTCCAGGTACAGCAGTCCCCCGGCAAGCACCCCGGCAAGGAGCGATACGACGACCATCGACGGAAATATTGGCGTCCCAGCCGCTCGTGCGACGGCGCGGGCGACCGACGCCTGCCCGCTGCCCGGCGCGAGGAGCACGAACTCGATGTTCGCCAGAATCACACCGACCAGCCCGCCCAGCAGCGGTACGAGCCGTTCCTCGGTCGTGGCCTCGTGTCGGAGCGACCACGCCGTCCCGAAGGCGATGCCGCCGCCGACGAAGGGCGTCAGGACCCACAGCGAGACGATTTCGAGGTACTTGGCCGTCGCCGGCTGGCCGCCCATCGCCAGTCCGACGCCGACCACCGCACCGGTGACGGTGAACGCCGTCGCGATGGGGTACCCAGTGAAAATCCCGATGGCGACCAGCACCGCCGCGGTGATGAGGGCGACGATGGCGGCGATAGCCGAGAGGCCGCCGCCGCTCGGGAACAGAACGAGTTCGCTCCCGACAGCCTCCGTGACGTTGGCCCCCTGCAGGACCGCGCCGGCCAGCCCGAGGATGCCGACGAAAAACCCGGCCCGCATCACCGAAATCGCGTTCGCTCCGACGGCCGGCGCGAACGGAGTGGACCCGGACGACCCGGCACCGATAGCCCAGGCCATGAACAGACTCGCGGCTGACGCGACAACAAGCGTCGCAATCGTACTCGTCGCGACCATCTGTCACGGCGTTTGCCCCGGCCTGCAATGAGCCTACCGTTCGCGCGCCTTCGCGAGGCCGACTGCCGACACCGACGCGGTCGTCACGGGCAAACGTTCAGGTGCCAGCGCGTGGTTCGGTCCCGTATGTCCGCCACTGAAGAGACTGTTCGCGTCTGGCTGGTCGAACGAACCTACTCCGACGACGAACAGAACCTCATCATCCTCACGTACGCGACGCCCGACGGCGAACAGTACTTCCGCAAGGAGCGCGCTTTGACCTCGTTTTCAGATGTGCGGGAGACGACGGCCGCCGTCGACGCCGACCCGGACAACCTCGGCTCCGTCAAGGACGAGGACCTTCGGGCGCAGTACGCGGCCGAAGCGACGCGGATGGCCGAGAAACACGACCCCGACGACGCTATCTGACCGTCTGTGTGGCCACGCTTGCGCTTCGTTCGTTTTCGCCTCTCGGACCCAAAACCGGTGCCGCTCGCCCGGCGGCGAGCTCAGTTCGTCTTCGCATCGGTCTCCTCGCCCGGCTCTGTCGCATCCACACCTTCGGCAGCCTCCACAGCTTCGGTGACCTTCTCGGTGTCGACGTGCCAGCGGTCGACGGCCTGCTCGAAGTCGGCGAGCTTGTTGGAGACGCGCATCTTCAGGTCGTCGTCGTTGACGTTGACCTCGAAGACGTACTCGGGGCGGTCGCCGTCGCCGACGCGGCGGAGGTTCGCGCTGATGAGGTCGTTGTCGAAGTAGTAGGGCGCGATCTGTGTCATCACGTTGCGGTAGACGGTGTCCTCGACCTTCCGCAGGGCCTTCCGGCTGGCGGAGTCGGCCGCGCGGGCCACGTAGTCGACGGACTCGCTCCATCGCTCCATCGCCTCGTCGGGCTCGTCGAGGTTTTCGTAGGACTCGCTGAGCTTTTCCCCGGCGGTCTGGAGGTCCTCATCGGGGCCTTTCCCCGCTTGCTCTCCTTTGCCTTCGTCGACGCTCGCCTGGTCGGCGGTTTTCTCGTTGACGTCCTCGTCCAGTCGCTCGTGGCTTTTCGGTCGCCACTCGTCGAACTCACTGAGGGCGTCGTTGTCGACATCCTCGTCCGAAGCGATGTCTTTCAGCGCCTGCGTGATGCGCTCGCCGTGCTCGACGATGTCGACCCAGCCGCCCTTCGTCTTGAATCCTGAAACGCTCTCTTCGATGTCTGCCATGGTATAATAGATCGGTCTATGACAGCCGCGGGACCTGCTGCAGTGGGCTGTCCATCTGTACACAGCGGATTGCTGCTCAGTAGGGTTAAACGTTTCCGCCATGGCGGTAGACATGATACTTACCCGCCCTACTCCTCCCCAGCCCTCGACATCGGCACGCAGACGGCGTGCTGCCACTGCATAGCGACCCGCCCGCTCGGCCCGCTTCGCTCAACACCGAACGGCTGCTTATAAGGATTGCACGCGAATGGTAGTTTGATGTCATCCGCACTATTCGTCGTAAGCGAACACGGGTACTGGGGCGAAGAATGTATCGAGCCGCTGACAACACTCTCGGACGCCGGTCTGGATATCACGGTGGCGACACGACCGGCGAGCCGCCGGTGCTTGACGAGCGCTCCGTCGACCCGGAAGAAGTCGGCGAGGACCTCTCAGAGCACGTTCGGGAGGTCCACGAGACCGATGAGCGCCTGAACAACCCGATTCCGCTGGCCCAGGCTGACGCCGAGGACTACGACACCGTCGTGTTCCCCGGCGGCCACGGCGCGGAGTGGGATATCACGCAGGACGTCCACGCCCGCGAACTGCTGCGCGAGAGCGTCGCCGGCGACGACGGCAAGGCGCTCGTCGTCTGTCACACGGTCGGGATTCTGGCGTTCACCAGAAACGCTGACGGCGAGTTCCTCGCCGACGGCCGCTCGGTCACCGGCTTCCCGAACGCCTGGGAGGAAGGCATCGTCGACGAGAACGACCTACTCCCCGACGGCCGGAAGCTCCCGTACTGGGTCGAAGACGAAGTGAAGGCTGTCGGCGCTGACTGGGACGCCGAACTCGACGCCGACACCAGCGTCACGGTCGACGGCGACCTCATCACGGCTCGTGGCCCGCCGTCGTCGGCTGCGGCCGCCCGGACGCTCCTCGACGAACTCGGTATCGAGACGTCCGCGTAACGGGGTCCGGAACGTCAGCTACTGACACACGTCAAAGAATCCGAATTTCTCCGAACAAAGGACATCTCGCCCGGTCGAGTTATCCCGTCCGGTCGTCGTCCCCGAGAATACGTTGTCATACGGTATCGCACGATATAGTCAAATAACGACTGTGTACTAGCTAACCTTCTTGAAGGCCCCGTGCAACGTAGACATACGTATGACTAACAACTCCACGCGCAGGCGGTTCCTCAAGACAGCAGGCGTTGCAGGTGTCGCGGCACTCGCCGGTTGTGGCGGCGACGGTGGCGACGGCGGGTCGACCGAAGGCGATGGCGAGATGACTGACGGCGACGGTGGGACGACTGAGGGCGACGACATGACCGAAGGCGACGGCGGTGACACGGAGACACGCCTCTCGTGGCACGCCGGTGGGACCGGTGGGACCTACTTCCCGCTCTCGAACGAGTTCAAGACGGTCGTCGAGGACAACACGGACTTCACGCTGAACGTCCAGTCGACCGGTGCAAGCGTCGAAAACGTCGGCAGCCTCGCCAACGGCGACGCCGACTTCGCGCTCATCCAGAACGACATCGCCTCGTTCGCGAAGAACGGCACCGGCATCGATGCGTTCCAGGACAACGCCATCGAGAACCTCCGCGGCGTTGCGACCCTGTACCCCGAAACGATCACAGTCGTCACCCTCGCGGACACGGGCATCACGCAGCTCTCCGACCTCGAAGGCGCGACCATCAACACCGGCGACCTCGGGAGCGGGACCCAGGTCAACGCGCTCCAGATTCTGGAGTCGGTCGCATCTCAGACTTCACCGAGCAGAACGCCTCGTTCTCCCAGGCCGCTGACCAGCTCCGGAACGGCGACATCGACGCCGCGTTCGTCGTCGGCGGCTGGCCGGTCGGCGCTATCGAGGACCTCGCGAACACGAACGACCTCGTCATCGTCCCCATCTCCGGCGACAACCGCGACGCAGCGAAAGAGGACGCGTCCTGGTTCGCCGACGACACCATCCCCGGCGGCACCTACACCGGTGTCGACGAGGACGTCGAAACAATCGCTGTGCAGGCGATGATTGCGACGAACGCCGAACAGCCCGAATCGACGGTTGAATCCGTCACCGCGGCTATCTTCGACAACGTCGACGACCTCTCGATCAAGACGGACTTCATCAGCAAGGACTCCGCACAGGACGGGATGTCCATCGAACTCCACCCCGGTGCGGCGACCTACTTCGACGCGTAACGCCGACTGACGCCATCCGTATCGTTCACTACCCGTCTTCTACTACCCAGCAACCGGAATGAGACGACGATACGTCGCCACCGCGGTGCTCGTTTCCCTCCTCCTCATCGGGACTGTAGCGGCGCTTCCCGGCGGCCGTGCACTGGTCGTCGAAGACGCTGAGACCGGTGAGCAGTACCTGACGGTCCCGGTCGAGGACGGAACGACGGTGGCGCTGGAGTACATGCACAGTGTCGAAAAAAACGCGCGTCTACGACGAGTACACAGTTCGTGGCGACCATCTCGAGATGACCCGCATGGAGTTCGAATCGTTCGGCTGGGGGCTCCCGAGTGGGGCCAACGTCACCTGGGAAGACGGGGTGTACGTCTTCGACCCACCGGGCAACTACACGCGTGTGACAGTCTCTCCCGGTGATGTTGCAGGGCATAAACTTCACGTCGGAGCCGAAACCTACGATTTGGTAGCCCGCACCAACGGCCGCTCGGTCCATCTCTACGTGACTCAGCGTTCGGCGTTCGGTGCTGCGAAAGACCAGCTCAACACATGACTGACGACACACGACCTGACGACGGCGGGGAGGCCGTATCGGACGAGGAAGTCGACGAAGTACTGCAGGAGATTGAGCGAAAACGCTCCCTCAGGGGCTGGGCGCTCGTCCTCGTCGCGCTCATCGGTATCTCCTTTTCGGTGTTTCAGATGTGGCTCGCGGCGAAAGGGTTCGTCCTCTCGCTCTCGCTTCCGGGTGTCGGTGATGTCGTGTTCGCGTCGCTGCAACTGCTCCAGATAAACGCCGTCCACGTCTCCTTCGGCCTCATTCTGACGTTCCTGCTCTATCCCGGCAGCACCGGCGACGGTCCGCTCTCCCGGCGCTGTATCGCGCTCGGGTCGCTGGTCGACGAGAAACTCGGCGCGGAGCATCCGGTATCTCGTGCCGTCCACGCTATCGGCGATGCGCTCGCCTGGGCGTTTCTGGACGCCGAGATGGACCGTGTGACGCCCTCTGATTTCGTTTTCATCGCGCTGTCGGTGCTGTCGGCCGCGTACTTCGTTACTGACTTCGACGAGATTCAGCGGATGCGTGCGCTGGGACTTGAACGCGGCCGACCGATTCAGGAAGTGTTCACCTTTCTGGAACCGATAGCGGGGCTTCTCGGGCCGCTCGCCGATACCTCCTACGCGTTCGTGCTGGGTGTGCTTGGCGTCCTGCTCGTCCTCGAAGCGACCCGCCGGGCCATCAGCCTCTGGCTGATGGTCATCGTCGCGGCGTTCATAGTCTACGCCCGCTTTGGCGTCCTCATTCCACAGGACGCCGCCTACGTCGGCGTGCTCTCCATCCCGGAACTGTCCTGGCCGTCTATCATCCAGAACCTCTGGTACAACACGGAAAACGGGGTGTTCGGGATTCCGGTCACCGTCTCTGTGCAGTTCATCTACATCTTCATCCTCTTTGGCGCGTTCCTCGAGATGTCCGGCGCGGGGAAGTGGTTCATCGACCTCGCGTACGGCGCAACGGGGACACGAAAGGGCGGCCCGGCGAAGGCATCCATTCTCGCCAGCGGATTTATGGGAACCATCTCCGGGTCTTCGATTGCGAACACGGTGACGACCGGTGCGTTCACGATTCCGCTGATGAAGCGGTCGGGCTACTCGCCGGAGTTCTCCGGCGGCGTGGAGGCCTCTGCCTCCTCGGGCGGCCAGATTCTCCCTCCGGTGATGGGGGCCGCCGCGTTCCTCATCGTCCAGTACACGGCGACGCCGTTCGCCGACGTCATCGTCGTCGCGACGATTCCCGCCATCGTCTTCTTCTTCGGGGTCTGGGTGATGGTCCACTTCGAGGCGGTCAAGGAGGACATCGGTGGCCTCGACTCTTCGGAACTGGTGAACATCCGTAGCCACCTCCGGAGCGGATGGTTCTACCTCGTCCCGCTCGTTCTTTTGCTGTACTACCTCATCATCGAGCGGCTGTCTGTCGCCCGCTCGGCGTGGTTTACGCTCATCGCAATCGGAGCCCTCATCGCACTTGTAGCGGCCTACAGCGACGAGACGCGGGCCCGGCTCGGCATTACACTTGCGTCCCTCTTCGGGCTGACGACGCTCACGCAGTACTTCACTGGACAAGGCATTTTCGGATACCTGTTCAATCGGTTCGTACAGGCCACTACGGCATTCCCGCCGCTGTTCAACCGCATCGATGGCCTCGTCGCGGCAGACCTGGCAGCGGAAGGGGCGCTTGCACTGCCCGGCCCACAACCGCTTGGTGCCGCGTTTTCCGCGGCGCTCGGCAATGTCGGCACGTTGATCATCCTCGCCGGTGTCCTGACGCTGATTACCCGGCCCAGACTCGACTCGCCGCTGCTGTCGTTCGACAATGCCGTCGACGATGCCGCCGAAACGACGTCCGATGCTATCGGCCGTCCAGAGTTGGCTTCGAACGGACTGTACAAGCTCGGTGTTTTCCTCGGGAAATCTATGGAGAGCGGGGCCAGAACCGCCGTTCCAGTCGTTATCGCCGTCGCCGCTGCCGGCATCATCCCGGGTGTCATCAGCGTCTCCGGCCTCGGTCCGAACCTCGTCTCGCTCATCACGGCTGTCGCCGGCGGGTCGCTCGTCTTGCTGTTGCTCGTCACCGCGTTCTCGTCGATTATCCTCGGGATGGGGATGCCGACGACGGTGACCTACATCATCCTCGTCTCTCTGCTCGCGCCGGCGCTGACCGAGTTCGGCGTTCCGCTGCTCGCGGCGCATCTGTTTATCCTCTACTTCGGCGTCATCGCCGACATCACGCCGCCGGTCGCGGTGGCCGCCTACGCTGCCTCGGGCGTCGCGAAGTCCGATGCCTTCGAGACCGGTATCGAGGCGTTCTCGCTGTCGCTCAACAAGGCCATCGTCCCGTTCGCGTTCATCGTCACGCCGGGCATCATCCTGTTGCGGCGCAACCCTGACGCTGCCACCCTCGACATCGGGGACAAATACCGGGTCGTCGGGACCGCGGACCTCCTCGATGTCGGCTACGCGATCCCCGAGATTCTCATCCCCGTGATCGGCGTCTTCCTTGGCGTCGTCGCACTGGCCGCGACAGTCATCGGGTTCGCGTACGCGCCGGTCTCCCGTGGCGAGCGGGCAGCGTTCGCGTTCAGTTCGCTCCTGTTGATGGCTCCTGCGCTCGCTGTGTCCGGGGTGTACGACCTCCTCGGACTCGTCGGCATCGCCGGCGGCGAGATGACGGTCCTGCTCGACGTTGTACTCCGCGGCGTCGGCCTCGCCCTGTTCCTCTTCCTCATGGCGAAGAACCGCCAGCGCGGCGGTGACCCTGCGGTACGGTCCGGCACGGCTGAGCCGGCGTGAGTGAGAACCGTTTAACCCATCGGGGGTCAACGGGCACGATATGCCAATCGAACAGCGCGGCGACGCCTCCGTCGTCACGCACGCGCTGGCGCGAGATGAACTGACACGGATACGAAATGTCGAGACCGAACAGGTCGCGTTCCGGAAGGGACTGGTCCGTCTCGGCCGCATCTGTGGCTACGAGATCATCGACGGTCGGATGGAGACCGAGTACACGGAGGTCCAGACGCCGCTGACTACGATGATGGGCGAACGCGTCAAGGGACTCGACGACGTGGTCATCGTCAACGTCCTTCGTGCGGCGACGCCGTTCGTCGAGGGACTGCTCAAGGCGTTCCCCCGCGCCAGGCAGGGCGTCATTTCTGCCAGCCGCGACGAGGAAGCCGGGATGAACGACGACGGCGAGTTCCCCATCTCGGTCGACTACGTCAAACTGCCCGAAATCACCGAGGATGACACCGTCATCATCGCGGACCCGATGCTTGCGACCGGGTCGACGATGACGACGGTGCTCGACTACATCACCTCAGAGAAGACCGAACCGGAGAACCTGCTCGTTCTGGCTGCGGTTTCCGCGCCGGAGGGAATCGTCCGCGTCTCGGAGTCCCAGTCGGACGCAGACATCATCAGCGTCGCTATCGACGACGAACTCGACGAGGACGGGTTCATCGTTCCGGGACTCGGCGACGCCGGCGACCGGGCTTTCCGGACGACGTAAGCGGTCGCGGCCCGCTCGACCTATCGGTTGAGGGACGAAACGTTTTTATCTGTGGCCCGAATCACCCGATGATGTCGCGATTTTCCGTCTGTACCCAGCTGCTGTACCCCCTTCCTTCACATGGAAACCGACAGACGGCAGCGTAATTTTGGTCCAGTTGAAACGAGAGTGACGGCCGTGAACCGCCCCGCGGTGACCGGGCGTGGCTCCTGTCGGACGGTACTGGACCGGGAGGCTTTCGTACTGACGGCACGGCAACCCCGTATGGTTCGACGACGATACCGCGTTGCGGACACTGCCCAGCAGCTCGTCGGGGGGTTCCTGCTCGCGGGGCCGTTCGTCGTGACTGAGGAGGTGTGGGTGCTGGCCGAGAATATGTCCTGGTATCACGCGGTAGTCGTCGTCGGTATCGTGTTCGCTATCGGCTACGGGGCGCTGTACAAGGCCGACGCCGGCCGAGACATCGACACCGAGGCGGAGGTGGCCGGTATTCCAGTCCGGTTCGTCTCGCTGATGATTGTAGCGTTCGGTTCGGTCGCCATCCTCGCGACAGCTTTGACCGCCCCGGACACGTTTCTCGTCGACGGCGGGATTCTGGCGGACCCGACGCCGATGGCCGTCACTCTGACGACCCTGAAGGCGATCATCGTCGGTGCGATTTTCAGCGTCGTCGGGGCTGCGACGGCGGACAGCGTGTTCTGACCGCGACCCGCACACTTAATTGGGTGCCACTCTCCTTGATGTGCATATGGAGTATACGCTGGCTATCGACAACGCACCGGAAACCGTTCCGGGTGGCACGGGGGTACTGCTCCTGCATCCGAGTACCGGCGAGACGGACCGACTCGACACGGATTTCCTCGCAACCGACACGGATTCGATGCTCGTCATCTCGACCCGGACCACCGCCCGAGAGGTCAAGCAGAAACTGGAGTACTACGAGGTTGACGAGTCGAAGGCGACCATCCTCGACACGCTGTCGGTCGAACGCGGCTATACCCGTCGCCGCTCCGAGGGGGTTCGGTACGTTTCTGCCCCGGACGACCTGTCCGGCATCGTCTCGGAGACCGAGACGTTCTTGCAGGAACACGACGGGAAACTCCGCGTAACGTTCGACTCCCTGACGGAACTCATCTACTACGCCGACGAGGACGGCGCGCTCTCGGCCGTCGAAGACATCCTTGACCTGCTTGCGGAGTACGACGCTGTCGGGATGTTCCACCTCGCCGACGAGGTCCACGACGAGGAGACAGTCGCGGCGTTCCGGGAACTCTTCGACGGTGTCATCGAACTGTCCGAGGACGGAACCATTACCAGTTCCTTCGAGGAGTAACCGGACACGCGCTCCTGAATCCGCCGCTCCTCCGATGAAATTGTGGCAGCCGGCCGACACTACTTCGCCCATCGAACACCCCGATGGCGTCCTCCCTCTCGAATGAAACGGTGTTTTCACCCGGCAGCGACGCCAACACCCCGTATGTCAACTCTTACCAGACCAACAACAATTAAGAGGGTATGACCCACATACAGGGTTGTATGCCGGAATGCCAGAACTGCGGTAATTTTGTAACGGCTGACTACGCGCGTGTGTTCACGCCGAACGGGGTCGAAAAGCCCAGGGTCTGTCCGCAGTGCGAGGACAAGATTCGCGACGGGGCAGACGTCCGTGAGGCCCGGTCCACACGTCGCGGATAGAACCGGTCAGGAACTGCCGCCCTGTGACCTGACGGTTGCGGGGACGTTTTCCTCGCCGGCTGCACTCGCTACCAACCGCTGTTTTACTGCACAGGCGTTTCAGGGGCTATGCTAATGCATCTGTCAGGCGTGTCCGTGCCTCCTCGAACACCGCGTCAGCACGGTCCGCGTCACGGGCTTCGGCGGTGATCCGAACGAGCGGCTGGGTCCCGCTGGCCCGCAGGAGGAACCACGCGTCGCCGAGGTCGACCCGGACCCCGTCGAGCGTCGTCACGTCGTCGTAGGCGTCAGTCACCGTCTCTCGAACGCGGTCCATCACCGTTTCCTTCTGAGCGGTTTCGACGCTGTCCCGGCGGATGGGGTACTCCGGCACATCGGCGGCGCGGTCGCCCAGCGGGCGCTCGCTGTCCAGCGTTGCGGCGGTACAGGCCGCCAGCGGCCCGTCCGGACACAGCGTTCGCTCGGGCCAGATCCACGCGCCGCTCGGCTCGCCGCCGAAAGCGACCCCGTCCTCGCTCGCGGCCTCGGCGACGTACACGTCCCCGACCGGGGTGTACTCGACGGCCACGTCGATATCGCTGAGGTGGTCCTCGACGGCGAGGCTCGTATCGACCGGGACGGCGACCCGCTCGCCCGGTGACGCCGCAGTACGGGCGAACACGGCCAGCAACACGTCGCCCGAGAGGAAGGTCCCGTCGGCCGAAACCGCCCGCATCCGGTCGGCATCGCCGTCGTGTGCGATGCCGAGGTCGGCGTCGGATTCGGCCACTAGCGTCGCCAGTGACTCGCAGTTCTCGGCTTTCGGCTCCGAGGGCCGACCCGGGAACGCGCCGTCGGGCTGGCCGTTGAGCGTCTCGACGGAGCAGCCCAGCGCCGAAAGCGCGTCGACGCTGACTCGACCCGCGCCGTTGCCCAGATCGACGACGACGTGGCTGTCGAGGTCCAGTTCGCCGATTTCCGCGACCAGCGCCTCGACGTGGCGCTGGCTGGCATCCCGGGACTCGATGTCGCCGCTCTCGTCCCACGCCGCTGGCTGGAACGCATCCTCGTCCAGTCGCTGTTCAATCGTCTCCCGCAGGTCCGCGTCGAAGGCTTGCCCGCTGGGCTGCCAGAGCTTGATACCGTTGTCCTGGGGCGGGTTGTGGCTCGCCGTCACTGCAACCCCGGCGTCGGCGTCCTGCCATGCCACCGCCCGTCCGATAGTCGGCGTCGCCGCACCGCCGAGGTCGACCACGTCGACGCCGCTCTCTCGGAGCCCGGCCACCAGCGCCGCCTGCAGGTACTCGCCGCTCGCTCGCGGGTCCCGGCCCACGACCACCCGCTCGCAGTCGATGCCAAGCGCCCGCCCCACCGAAAGCGCCACCTCGGCCGTGACTGTCTCGCCGACGGGACCCCGAATCCCGCTCGTTCCGAACTGTGTCATTACTGCTCTCTGGGGCGGGCCGCCCCTAAAATCCATCCGGCATCGGACAGGTACTTCGGGACGGTAGTGCCGATGCCGTTCCGCTACTGTGTCGGCGCCCACTCGCAGGCCGTCCCGGTCGTCAGCCCCGCTTCGTCGATGTGAGCCGAGAGGCAGCCGTAGTTGCAGAACTGCGTTGTCGGCTTCCCGTCGGGTGTCTCGCTGATGTAGACGGGGTCGTGGGCCTCGACGGAACAGCCGCAGTACGTGCAGTCGGCCATACTGACGCTTGCGGCCGGGAGAACAAACGTTTTGTCCGCGTCTGTCGACCCACCGCACATGAAACAGGGCGGCTCTGACGCGGCGAAACAGGCAGCGGGGGAATCGGCGGCCGAGGCAGTCGAGGACGGCATGGCCGTCGGCCTTGGCACGGGGTCGACAGCGGCCCACGCTATCCGCGCTATCGGGCGAGCGGTCGACGCAGGACTCGATGTCGTCGGCGTCCCGACGTCATTTCAGTCCCGTCAGCTGGCCCGGGACTGTGGCATCCCGCTGGCGGACCTCGACGACGTGTCGGTCGACCTCGCTATCGACGGGGCCGACGAGGTGGCCGGCGGCAACCTCATCAAAGGTGGCGGAGCAGCCCACGCTCGGGAGAAGATCGTCGACGCGAGCGCTGACCGCTTCCTCGTCGTCGCCGACCCGACCAAAGAGGCCGAGTCGCTCTCGGTGCCGGTGCCGGTCGAGGTACTTCCGATGGCCCGCCCGACGGTCGCCGAAGCAGTCGATGATCTAGGTGGCGACCCGACACTTCGCCGTGCAGAGCGTAAGGACGGCCCCGTCGTCACCGACAACGGGAACCTCGTGCTCGACTGTGACTTCGGCCCCATCGACGACCCCGCCGCGCTCGCCAGCGACCTCGCCGCACTCCCCGGCGTCGTCGAGCACGGGCTGTTCGTCGACATGGCCGACGAAATCCACGTCGGCACTACTGACGGCGTCACCGTCCGAGCGCTATCGGAATAGCTGTCGCTGATCGGCGTGCGCCAAAAAATACGCTGCTTGAAACGACCTTACAGGTCGCGCGGCTGGACCGTCTTCCGGTCGTTCTCGTCGGCTCGGCGGGCTGCGTCCTGGAGCAGCTCTTCGACTTCCTCGTCGAGTGCGTCGTAGAAGTCGGACGCTACGTTCATGTCGTTGAGCTCTTCCTTAACGGCGGCTTTGACGATTAGGTCTGCCATACAGACGAGGTATCGACGGGGGTTACTTATATACTTTCTCCAATTAGTTCGCTCTCGACCCTATTACCGGCAGTTTGAGGCATTATACGACACATAACCCCTTATAAATCCGCAATCGTGTCCTCTGTAACCCATCAGAATCCGTGCTTTCGGCTGTGCTAGACGGCTATTGTTGCGTTACTCCGGCCGAGCGTCGCTCACGCGCGCTCGCACAGGTCGGCCCTGAAACGGGCGATACGTTCGCCTCGGACCGACGGATAGGAGTGGCCGTATCACTGAATGGGTCCTATGCGCGACATACTCGATTCGGTTGCGGCGGGTGACCTCTCCCCGGTAGAGGCCGAGGCGGCGCTTGCGGGCTACGCGACCAGCGGGGCCGGTCGGTTCGACGCCGCTCGGGAGGACCGTGCCGGTGTTCCCGAGGCTGTCCTTGCAGATGGGAAGACGCCGGCGGAAGTAGCGGAGCTTGCGGTGACAGCTATCGAAACGACGGGGCGGGCTATCGTGACGCGGCTCGACACGGCAACTGCGACGACCGTTCGGGAGCGGTTGGACGAAACCGCCCCAGATGCGACAGTTCGCTGGGACGACCGCTCGAACTGGCTGGTGGCGACGACGCCCGCCTTTGAGCGCCCGTCGCTGGACGCGTCAGTCGGCATCGTCACGGCCGGGACCTCCGACGCCGTTCCGGCCGGTGAGGCCGCACTCATCGCCGAGGAGATGGGTGCGACCGTGACCCGTATCGACGATGTCGGCGTCGCCAGCCTCGCCCGGACGATAGATGCGGTCGATGGCTTCCGGGACCAGGACGTCCTCATCGTCGCGGCGGGCCGCGAGGGCGCGCTCCCGACGGTCGTCGCCGGTCTCGTGGATGTCCCGGTCATCGGATTGCCCGTCTCGACCGGCTACGGCCACGGCGGCGAGGGCGAGGCGGCCCTCTCGGGGCTGCTCCAGTCCTGTACCGCCCTCTCCGTTGTGAACATCGACGCCGGCTTCACCGCCGGGACACAGGCCGGCCTAATCGCCAGACAGCTCGACGATGCACGGACGTAGATATCTACGCCAACTGCAGACATACCCAAGTATTTGGGTAAAGAGCTATGGGAACAACGCGCGTACGCGTATACGTCGGCGGTGGTGTCGCCGACGAACACGATGCCTGAATGTGATCATTGCGGCGCGCACGTCTCAGACCAGTTCGCCCGAGTGTTCGCGGACGAACGCGGACACATCCGGGCGTGTCCGAACTGCTCGGCGAACGCTGGCATTGCCGAGGTATCGAGAGAGCGCGCCCAACAAGTGTGAGGCCCGCTGGGCCACCAGCATCGTGCGATGACTACCGCGCGGAGCCCTTACCACGTGTACGTCCTCCGTTGTAGCGACAACACCTTTTACACCGGCTATACGACCGATGTGGAGCGCCGCGTCCGCGAACACGACGCCGGCGACGGCGCGAAGTACACGCGCGGCCGAACCCCGGTCGAACTGATCCACGTCGAGTCGTTCGACTCACAGTCCGAAGCGATGAGCCGTGAGTACGAGATCAAGCAGTACACCAGAGCAAAGAAGGAACGGCTCGTCGAATCCAGCGACGCCGAAGCGGACTTCGATATCTGAACCGCTATCGATACAACTGAAGAATTAGCAGCGCTACCGCCTCAGATGCCGAGGCTCACCTCTTCCCGTCGGTAGCCGTGAAGTGACAGTTTTGCGATGGGGCGTGATTTTTTGTCGAGGGGCTGAGAACCGCGAGATATGGACAACGACGCGGATGTCGACGCAGGTGCGATCGCCTTCGGGACGGACGGCTGGCGGGCGACGCTGGACGTGTTCACGAAGCCGCGGGTCCGGATGGTGGGACAGGCCGTCGCCACCACCCTGCAGGAACGCGGGGCGACCGGGACCGTCGCCATCGGATACGACGCCCGCGAGACCTCGCCCGGGTTCGCTGACGAACTCGCACACGTCCTGCGCGCGAACGGCTTCGACGTGCTCTTGCCGGACCGGGACACGCCGACGCCGATTGTCGCCTGGACGGTGAAAGACCGCGACCTCGCAGGGGCGCTCCAGATTACGGCCAGCCACAATCCCCCGGAGTACAACGGCGTGAAGTTCATTCCCGGCGACGGGTCGCCGGCGCTGCCGGACTGGACGGCCGCCTTCGAGGAGAACCTCGCCGTGCTCGACCCGCTGCCCGAGGACGAGTGGGGCGAGCGAACGGAGGAGGACCTGATCGGGCCGTACCACGAGCACGCGCTGTCGTTCGTCGACGCCGACCTCGACGGCCTGCCGGTCGCCTACGACGCGCTGTACGGGAGCGGCCGCGGCGTCACCGACGCCCTCCTCGCCGACGCCGGCGCTGACGTGACCCGACTCAACTGCGAACAGGACCCCGACTTTGGCGGCGGGTCGCCCGAACCGTCGGCGGAGAACGCCGAGGGGCTCGTCGGCGAAGTCAGCGACGGCGACGCCACGCTGGGAATCATCAACGACGGCGACGCCGACCGTATCGGCGTCGTCACACCCGAGCGGGGCTATCTGGACCCGAACCTGTTCTTTGCCGCGATGTACGACTTCCTGCTCGAAGACGGGACAGGCGACGTGGTTCGGACGGTCTCGACGTCCAGCATCGTCGACCGCGTCGCCGAGGCCCACGGCCAGAACGTCCACGAGGTCGCCGTCGGCTTCAAGTGGGTCGCCGAGGCGATGGCCGAGCACGACGCGCTGTTCGGCGGCGAGGAGTCCGGCGGTTTCGGCCTGCCGGACCATCTGCGGAACAAGGACGGTGTGTTGGTGGCGCTGGTCGCCGCCGCCGCCGAACGCGAGGAACCGCTGGACGCCCGCGTCGACCGTCTGTTGGACGAACACGGCGAAATCCACCAGAACCGAATCAGCGTCGACTGCCCGGACGACCGCAAGGAACCAGTCCTCGAAGACCTCGAAGTCGCGCTGCCCGAGACGCTGGCGGGAGTCGCTGTTGACGGCATCAACACCGTCGACGGGTTCAAAATCCGGCTCGAAGACGGGACGTGGGTGCTGGTCCGCCCGTCCGGAACGGAGCCGAAGCTCCGCGTCTACGCCGAGGCGTCGAGTGCGGAGCGCGTCGAGGACCTGTTAGAGGCGGGCCGGGACCTGGTCGAACCGCTGGTCTGACCTCACTTGCTTGCGCTGACGACGTACGTGCCGGCCACGCGGTCGCCGAGGCGCTGGGCGTCGTCGCTGACGAACATGACGGCCGCCTCAACGAGGAGCCAGCCGCCCATGAGAACGAGCGCGAAGAGGAACCCGAATCCGCCGAAAATGCCGCCCAAAAGGAGCATGATCGGGAACGGAGCCAGCAGCACGGCCGTTCGGACCAGTCGGTCACGCTGGGTCGGCGGCGCGCCGTTTTCGTCGACGACCGCGACGTTCTGGGACCGCTTCCCGACCGTCTCATTGGACTCGGCGTAGTAGCCGAAGTAATAGACGAGCACCGCACCGATGGCGAGCCACAGGGCGAAGTTGATAACGATGCCCAGCAGTCCCGCAGCCAGCACCGAGCCGCCGCCCATCGCGCCCGGACTCTCGGGCGAGGCGGCGGCCATCGCCCCGACAGAGAGGACCGTATTGAGAACGAACGTTACGAGCCACAGTCCGAACGCGACAGCGCTCAGAATGGCGAAGTCGATGAGGTACGCGACGACGCGGTCGTCCCGCGCTTCGACCGCGTTTTCAGGGACAGTTGCTGACATCGTTTTAAAATCATTCTCGAAACCATATGAAAAATGTTACGACGCTGTGCCAACGGTTGTGATCTCGCGCCGAACGATTGCCGCGCCTACGCACGCTCGCCCCGGAAACGGTCGGGTTCGCCCAGCGGCTCGATGGTGAACCCCAGCGCCTCGTAGAACGGCCGAACGTCAGCGTCGAACTCGGCGGTGACACAATCTCGCCGGTCGAGCGCGGCCTCGACGAGCGCCGTCCCGATACCCTGCCCACGACGACGCCGACGGACAGCGACGGCCTCGATGTGAGTGTCGTCGAGTACGAGTGCGCCGAGAACGCGCTCAGCCGCCGGGTCATCGTCGGACACTGCGACGAGCGTACCGTCGTCTTCAGCACCCGCCCGAACGGTTTCCACGGCTATCGAGAGGACCGCTCCGTCGAGGACGTTCATCACCGCCGGCACTTCGTCGGCGGTCGCTGTGCGGACGTGCATATCTGTTAGAGGCCGCTGCTTGGCGGTTCAGCCGCCTTTGATGAGCCTGACGACCCGAACGTGGTCGTGCTCGACGGGCTGATCCGTCGGAACGTGCTCGCCGTCGACGAGGACCGACACCTCGTGGGGGCTCAGGTCGACCGGCGAAAGCAGGTCGGCGTAGGTCGCATCCGCGTCCACCTCCAGTTCGTGGGTGTCCTCGCCGGCGATCTCGACGGTGACGTACATACACCGACTACTCCGCCGACGCACCTGAGACTGTCGACTCTCGCGGGGTTTAAGACCGGCCCACGCTTCCCATCGTCCATGAGTGAGGCCGAGTCCGAGTCGCGGGCGGGACGCGAGGAGGTCTGGATCGAGAAGTACCGCCCGCAGACGCTCGACGACGTGATGGGCCACGAGAACATCGTCGGGCGACTCAAAAGCTACGTCTCGCGCAACGACCTGAGCCACATGCTGTTTTCCGGCCCCGCGGGGACGGGGAAGACGACGTGTGCGACGGCTATCGCCCGTGAACTGTACGGCGAGGACTGGCGCGAGCACTTCCTCGAACTGAACGCCTCCGACGAGCGCGGTATCGACGTGGTCCGGGACCGAATCAAGAACTTCGCCCGAACGAGCTTCGGCGGCGTCGAGTACCGCATCATCTTCCTCGACGAGGCCGACGCGCTGACCAGCGACGCCCAGTCGGCGCTGCGCCGGACGATGGAGCAGTTCTCGAACAACGTCCGCTTTATCCTCTCGTGTAACTACTCCAGCCAGATCATCGATCCGATCCAGTCCCGTTGTGCCGTCTTCCGCTTCTCGCCGCTGGCCGACGACGCCGTCGCCGAGGAAATCCGAAACATCGCCGCCGAAGAGGACATCGAACTGACCGAGGACGGACTGGACGCGCTCGTCTACGCCGCCGACGGGGATATGCGGAAAGCCATCAACGGCCTGCAGGCCGCGTCGGTCAGCGGCGACACGGTCGACGAGTCGGCGGTGTACGCGATCACCTCGACGGCCCGCCCGGAAGAGATCCGGACGATGGTCCAGTCGGCGCTGGACGGCGACTTCACCGCCTCGCGGGCGACCCTCGATAGACTGCTGACCGAGGAAGGCATCGCTGGCGGTGACATCATCGACCAACTCCACCGCTCCATCTGGGAGTTCGATATCGACGACGAAGCGGCAGTCCGAGTGCTCGAACGCATCGGCGAAACCGACTACCGGATCACCCGCGGTGCGAACGAGCGCGTGCAACTCGAAGCGATGCTGGCCTCGCTCGCCCAGGGCGAGTAAGGCCGTACTACCGCTACGATCCGGTTTTTCACACCTGATAACTGGCGGGTGAGCTTTATGATGAAAGGAAAGTAAGAGTATCAACAACTGAAATGCAACGTTTACGACCATCTACGGAGGGGACGGGTGAGGACCGCGGTCAGGTCGGGATCGGGACGCTCATCGTGTTTATCGCGATGGTGCTGGTCGCGGCAATCGCGGCGGGCGTGCTTATCAATACTGCGGGGTTCCTGCAGAGTTCCGCCCAGGCGACGGGCCAGCAATCCAGTGATTCGACGACCAACCGCATTCAGGTTGTGGGGATTACCGGGGACCACTTCACCGACAACAGCGAGATCGGCGTGGTTGACATCGTCGTCAGGCGGGCACCGGGGGCAGGCAACGTCGACCTTGACAAGACGACCGTCCAGTGGATCGGTCCGAGCGGGTCGTACTACCAGCTCGCGGCTGGCGGCGCAGACGGCAACCCCGATGGGCGGTTCGCTATCTCTACCGTGCAGGACAACGATGGCTCCCAGCCGGTGCTGAACGACGTTGAAGACCGGTTCAGAATCACGCTCGACCTGGGGACCGATAATTCCGTTGGCGCTGAGCCATTCGGTGAGGAACTGCCCGAAGGAGAGACTGCGACGCTCCGCATTACCTCGCCAGCCGGCGGGATGACGACCGAGGAAGTCGTCGCGCCGAAGACGCTCTCCGGGGAATCCTCTGTCACGCTCTGACGGCCAGGGATACCGCCGGCCCCTTCGGAACAGTTTTAGGCGAACGTGGGCCAACTGAACACCAATGAGCGACCTCGACGAGGCCTACCAACTCGACTACTTCGAAGAGGAAGGCTTCCACCGCCAGGAGTGTGCCTCCTGTGGCGACATGTTCTGGTCCCGTGTCGAGCGCGAGACCTGCGGCGAGCCGCCGTGTGCGGAGTACGACTTCATCGACAACCCCGGGTTCGACGAGTCCCACTCGCTGACGGAGATGCGCGAGGCGTTCCTCTCTTTCTTCGAGGACCGTGACCACGAGCGCATCGACCCGTACCCGGTGGCGGCCAACCGCTGGCGCGACGACGTGTTGTTGACCCAGGCGTCGATTTACGACTTCCAGCCGCTGGTCACCTCGGGGACGACGCCGCCGCCGGCGAACCCGCTGTGCATCAGCCAGCCCTGCATCCGGATGCAGGACATCGACAACGTCGGGAAGACGGGCCGGCACACGATGGCCTTCGAGATGATGGCCCACCACGCGTTCAACGCGCGCGAGGACATCGAAGACCCCGAGCAGTACGCCTACGAGGGCGAGGTGTACTGGAAAGACGAGACGGTCCGGTACTGCGACGAACTGTTCGAGGAGATGGGCGCGAACTTAGACGAGATCGTCTACATCGAGGACCCGTGGGTCGGCGGCGGCAACGCCGGCCCGGCCATCGAGGTCATCTACCGCGGGGCCGAACTCGCCACGCTCGTCTTCATGTCCATGGAGCAGGACCCAGAGGGCGAGTACGAGATGAAAGACGGCAACCGGTACTCGCCGATGGACACCTACATCGTCGACACCGGCTACGGGCTCGAACGCTGGACCTGGATGAGCCAGGGGACACCGACGGTGTACGAGGCCGTCTATCCCGACATGATCGCCTTCCTCAAGGACAACGCCGGCATCGAACTCACCGAGGAGGAGGAACGCATCGTCCACGAGGCCGCGAAGCTCGCGGGCCGGATGGACATCGACGAGGCCGAGGACATCGAAGCCGAGCGCGATACCATCGCCGCCGAGGTCGGCGTCGAGGTCGCGGAGATGCGGGACCTGATGGCACCGCTCGAGGACATCTACGCCATCGCCGACCACTGCCGAACGCTCGCGTACATGCTCGGCGACGGCATCGTCCCCTCGAACGTCGGCACGGGCTATCTGGCACGGATGGTGCTGCGCCGGACGAAGCGACTGGTCGACGGCGTCGGCGTCGACGCGCCGCTGGACGAACTCGTCGACATGCAGGCCGAGCGGCTGGGCTACGAGAACCGCGACACCATCCGCGACATCGTCCGCACCGAGGTCGAGAAGTACCGCGAGACGCTGGACCGCGGTGGCCGGCGCGTCCGCCAGTTGGCCGACGAGTACGCCGAAAAGGGCGAGCCGATCCCGACCGAGGAACTGGTCGAACTGTACGACTCCCACGGGATTCAGCCGGACATGGTCGAGGAAATCGCCGCCGAGAAAGGCGTCGCGGTCGACGTGCCCGACGACTTCTACGCGGTCGTCGCCCAGCGACACGGCGGCGACGACACCGCCACCGAGGAATCACAGACGCCCTACGAGGACCGGCTCGAAGAACTGCCCGAGACCGACCGGCTCTACTACGAAGACCAGCAGCGGACCGAGTTCGAGGCCGTCGTGCTTGAGGTGTTCGACCGCGACGACGACAACTACGACGTGGTGCTCGACCAGACCATGTTCTACCCCGAAGGCGGCGGCCAGCCGCCGGACGAGGGGACGCTGTCGACCGACGACGTCTCCGCCGAGGTGACCGACGTCCAGCAGTACGGCGACGTCATCGTCCACACCTGCGACGACGACCCCGGCAAGGGCGAGTTCGTCCGCGGACAGGTCAATGCGAGCCGCCGACAGCGCCTGATGCAACACCACACCGCGACCCACATCGTCATCCACAGCGCCCGGCAGGTGCTCGGCGAGCACGTCAGACAGGCCGGTGCCCAGAAGGGCACTGACTCCGCCCGCATCGACATCCGCCACTACGAGTCGGTGAGCCGCGAGGAGGTCAAGGAGATCGAACGCCTCGCCAACGACATCATACAGGACAACATCGCCGTCTCCCAGGAGTGGCCCGACCGCAACGAGGCCGAGGAGCGCCACGGCTTCGACCTCTACCAGGGCGGCATCCCGGCCGGCGAGCAGATCCGGCTCATCACCGTCGGCGACGACGTGCAGGCCTGCGGTGGCACCCACGTCGCCCGAACCGGTGACATCGGGGCTGTCAAGCTCCTGAACACCGAGCGGATTCAGGACGGCGTCATCCGCCTGACCTTCGCCGCGGGCAACGCGGCCATCGAGGCCACCCAGCGCACCGAAGACGCGCTCACCGAAGCCGCGGATATCCTTGACGTTGCGCCCGATGCCGTCCCGGAGACTGCCGAGCGGTTCTTCGACGAGTGGAAGGCCCGCGGTAAGGAGATCGAACAGCTCAAGGAACAGCTCGCCGAGGCCCGCGCCAGCGGCGGCGGCGACAGCGAGGAAGTTGACGTGGGCGAGGCGACCGCCGTCGTCCAGCGCATCGACGCCGACATGGACGAACTTCGCGCGCAAGCGAACGCTATCGTCGAACAGGGCAACATCGCGGTGCTCGGGTCGGGCCTCGACGGCGCGCAGTTCGTCGTCTCCGTGCCCGACGGCGTCGATGTCGACGCCGGTGAGGTTGTCGGCGAACTCGCCGGTCGCGTCGGCGGCGGCGGCGGCGGCCCACCGGACTTCGCACAGGGCGGCGGCCCAGACGCGGACGCGCTGGACGAGGCGCTTGAGGACGCACCTGAGATACTGCGAACTGTGGCGAACGTCTGAGACGGGCTGCTGCATCATTTCCGCATCGACCACCTGCGGACGGCGACTATCACGGGAACCAGGGACGGCGTCCGCCTGAACCGTCCCCGTTCTTTCTCGCCGCTGGTTCCGTTCTACGCTCGGTTACCTCGGACAGTTGTCCGATTAAGACTCGATATTCTGCCCGAACGGTCCGAATACGCTCAAGAGATACAATTACATTTAGTTGTATTAGGTGTACCTGGATGAGTTTCCAAAAGTATTTTTAGCAACTGCCCATCTATAGCAGATATGAGCGGAGAACGTGACATCGCACACATTCGGACTCACACCGAGTACGTTCGGTCACAACGGACGTGTCGGCGATGTGGGACCAGTGTCCCCGCTGCTAGCGGCCGTACTACCGATGAACTGTGTGAAAACTGCAGTGCCACCCGTGCTACCTGACCCATGAGTACGACCACGACGCCCCCGTCGGACACTGACCTCGACGAAGCGCCGGAGTTCGAACTGGACTGCCTGTACGACGACCCCGAGAACCCCTCGGAGCTGACGATTTTCCCCTCGGACCTCCAGCAGTCCGTGACAGAGTGGGTTACCGCGGACCGTTCGGCGACCGTCTCGCTCGACGAACTGCGCTGAGCGGTACGTGCTGCCCGCTATTCGCCCTGACACAGCCGTCTGGCGTCCCGCATCGCCTCGTTGGTCTCGCAGACGAGCGTCAGGTGATCGCCGCTTGCAAGGCGGAAATCGCTGTCGGGGACTCTGTCTGTTCCGTTACGGCTTACCATTGCGACCAGACAGCCGTTCGGAAGCTTCTCCGCGGTTTCCTCTATGGTCCGGTCGACCAGTGAGTCGTTGCTGAGTTCGACTTCCAGTACGTCCCCTGTTCGGCCGGAGTCCGACAGCCAGTGGGCCAGCGCTGGTCGCTCGACCGCGTCGTCGATTGCGTCGGCGACGGCGAAGCCGGCGGATATCGTCTCGACGTCAAGGTCCTCGAAGGCCTCGACGTTGTCCGGCTGGTTCGCTCTGGCGACCACGGTGTCGACGTCGAACCGGGTCGTCGCCAGCTGTGCCACGAGCAAATTCACGTCGTCGTCTGCGGTCGCAGCGACGACAACGGACGCCCGGTTCGCCCCTGCTTCTTCGAGGACGTGCGCGTTCGTCGCGTCCCCGTGGACGACGCGATGGCCGTCGGCCCGCGTCCGCTCGACCGTGTCCTCGTCGCTGTCGATGAGGACGACCTCCTCGCCGCGTGATTCGTATCGTACTGCCAGTTCCCGGCCGACGCGACCGCCACCGACGATGAGTGTTTGCATGGGAAGGATGTCGAGCGCTTGCGCGAAGTGACGGGCCAGCCCGCCTTGAAACATGACGGTCGCGAAGATGACGAGAAAGACAGTCCCGACGAGGACCGTCGCAGCATCCGGGTTCTCGGGACGCAGTTCGATGGCGAACAGCGTGGCGACGCTGGCTGGGACGATACCGCGCGGCCCCATCGCGCCGACGAACATCCGCTCTCGAACTGTCAGTCGGCCACCCAGCGTCGAGAGGAACACGCCGAGCGGGCGGACGAGCGTGACGACGACGATGACGACGACGAGTCCGCCGATCCCGAGTGCACGCAGGTCACCGAGCGATAGCTGGGCGGCCAACACGATGAAGACGAACGAGAGGACAAACAGCGTGATACCGCCCTTGAACTCGGCGATCCCCTCTTCGTGGGGGAGGTCGGCGTTCCCCAGTACGATACCGGCAACGGCGGCGGCCGCGATGCCGGCCTCCGAGAGCCATATGCTTCCCAGCGCGTACGCCAGCAGCGCTGCGGTCAGGACCACCGCCCGGGCGTTTTGCATGGCGTTGTCCGCCGAAAGGTGCCACCGCTGGAGCAGGAGTGCGATACCGCCGCCGACGGCGATACCGACGATGTGGCCCACGACCAGCCGGGCGACGAACGCCTCGACGACGACTACCGGCGAGGACTGGCTCGCGATGACGAACTCGAACGTCGCCACCGCGAGGATGGCTGCGGTCACGTCGTTGATGATGCCCTCTGTCTCCAGGGCGGCGGCGACCCGGTCCCTGACCGGGACCACTTGCATGATCGGCGTGATGACCGTCGGCCCGGTGGCGATCAGCAGGCTCCCGACGAGGACGGCGACTGGCCACGTCGTCCCGAACACGACCTTGACGGCGACGGCGGTTCCGACGAGCGAGACGAACGCGCCGATTGTCACCAGTCCAAGCGCCTCCCTGGACGCTTCACGGACTCGCTCGACGGTAAGGTGGAACGCCCCCTCGAAGACGATGATACCGACGCTGAGGCCGACGATAGCCTGCAGCCCGGCCTGTCCGAATATCGCGGGGTCGACGAGGTCGAGGGCCTGCGGGCCGACGAAGACGCCGGCGACCAGCAGGAACGCGACGCTCGGGATCTGGAGCCAGTCGGCGACCAGTTGCGCGGCGACACCCAGACTCACGACCAACACGACAGCGCCGATAAGTGATGCTGCTCCTGACACGGGACTGGCGGCCCTTCGACAGCCAGCGCTAAAGACCTACTCACCGAAAGAGACACACCACCGGCGAAGGAACCGACAGCCAATGCCGACCGCACGCAACCGCGACGTGTCCCTCTACTACGAAGCCGACGGCGACGGCCCCACCGTCGTGTTCATCAACGACGTGGGGTACGGGGCGTGGCTCTGGGGCGTGGCACTACGACGACGTCGCCGGTCCCTACGAGACGGTGGTGTGGGACCTCCGCGGAACCGGCCGGTCGGACGCGCCGGCGGGACCGTACGACGCGGACACGCTGGCGGCTGACCTCGAAGCCGTGCTGGCCGACCACGGCGTCGGGAGCGCCCACCTCGTCGGGGCCAGCCTCGGCGGCATGGTCGCGCTCGAATACGCTCACCAGTACAGCCGCGCCCGCTCGCTGACGCTGTACTGTACGGTGGGATCTGGCGATGCGGTGGATCGGGCGGAACTGGACGCGCTCGCGCTGGACGCCCCATCGTCGCTTGCAGGAGCGTTTTCGCCGGCATTCCGCGAACACGACCCGGACCTCATGGAGCGGATCGCAGGCTGGCGCGCTGACGAGGACGCTACTGGCGCGGCCCGCGACGCGCAGGCCAACGCAATGACGGCTTTCGACTCGCCGCCGCTGTACGAGATCACCCAGCCCGCTGAGGTGTACTACGGGCTGGACGACCCCGTCGTGTCGCCGGACGCCGCGCAGTCGCTGGCGGCCGACCTGCCCCGCGGGACCGGCGAGGCCGTCGAGGGTCGCCACTGCTGTTTCGTCGAACACGCGCCGGCGGTGACCGACCGATTGCTGGCGCTACTGGACGAGCAGACAGAGTAACTATTGGACCGGGTGGCCGGACGCAATCCACAAATACGCGGCCTGATAGGTGATACGTATGACCGACCGGACGGCGGCCGTCACGCGGACCACGGCCGAGACGGACATCGAGGTCACGCTCGACGTCGACGGCGACGGCGACAGCACCATCGATACCGGCATCGGCTTCTTCGACCACATGCTCGATTCGTTCTCGACCCACGGGCTGTTCGACCTGACCGTGCAGTGTGACGGCGATCTGGACATCGACGACCACCACACCGTCGAGGACGTCGCCATCACGCTCGGCGAGGCGTTCACCGAGGCGCTGGACGACAAGCGCGGCATCCGCCGGTTCGCCGACCGCAAGGTCCCGCTGGACGAGGCCGTCGCGAGCGTCGTCGTCGACATCTCCGGCCGGCCGTACTTCGCGTTCGACGGTGACTTTTCGCAGGGTTCGGTCGGCGGGATGACCAGCCACATGGCGAAGCATTTCTGTCGCTCGCTGTCGATGAACGCCGGGCTGACGCTGCACTGCGGCGTCGAGGGCGAGAACGCCCACCACGAAATCGAGGCGCTGTTCAAGGGGCTGGCACGAGCACTCGACGACGCGACCCGCATCGACGAGCGCCGCTCCGACGTGGCGAGCACGAAAGGCGAGCTGTAGTCGACGGCGGTGCGAAGCCGTCGCCGTTTCGGCTGCTGGCGGCACCGATTAGTGGCCCCACGTCCACCACTCCGTATGTTCGACGAGATTATGCAGAAATTCGAGGACTCCCCGGGCCAGCAGGATGTCATCCGTTTGCTGCTGGAGCGAGGGTTCTCCGTCAACGAGGACGGCCGCGTCGTCTCGGGCGGCATCGAGATCCCGAACACGGGCATCGCCCGCGAGGCCGGCGTCGACCGGCGCGTGGTCAACGCCACGACGGACGCGATTCTCGACGACGACGACCTGCGGCGCATCTTCCGCAACATCTCCTCCGTGCCGAGCCTGCTCGATCTCGCCCCGGTGCTCGATCTGCACGCAGTGACTGTCACCGTCCGCGCCGCCGACGAGTCCGGCATCGTCTCGACGGTCACGTCGGCTATCGCCGACCACGGCATCTCTATCCGCCAGGTCCTGAGCGAAGACCCCGAGTTCACCGACGAACCGAAACTGTACGTCATCACTGACGAGGAACTGCCCGGCGACCTCATCAACGAAATCCGTCGCCTGGCGTTCGTCCGGACCATCGAACTGGCCTGATGCCGGCGACGCTCACCGTCGAGACGCCCGGAGGGGAAACCCACGAACTCACCGCCGAACGCGGGGCCGTCCTCCGGGACGTGCTTCTCGATGCCGACCTCTCGCCACACGGTCGCTACGCGAAACGGGTCAACTGCGGCGGCCGCGGCATCTGTGCCACCTGCGGCGTCCGTCTCGCTGAGCCGCCCGACCCCGACCACTGGCACGACGACCTCGCCGACCGGTTTAGCTATCCCCGGCTCTCCTGTCAGCTCCGGGTTCGGGACGGAATGAGAGTCGAACTGCTTGACAAGCGGGTCTGGGGGTCGCGGCAACCGGACGGCAGGACGGACTGACTCACTGCTGGGAGCGCGAACGACAAACGCTATTCCGCCGCCGGGCCTACGCCGGGCCGTGACGGACAGCTACCTGACCGTTCCGGGCCGCGGCGAGGCGCGCTTCGAAGTGCGCGGCTCGGAGTTCATCGGCCACGTCGCGCCGGCGGCGACCGTCGAAGCCGCCGAGGCGTTCGTCGACGCCGTCAGCGAGGAGTACGCTGACGCGACCCACAACGTCCCCGCCTACCGCGTGCGATCCGATCCCTTTCGGGAGTATTCGAGCGACGACGGCGAACCGAGCGGCAGCGCCGGCGACCCCGCGCTGAACGTTCTCCAGCAACGCGATATCGAGAACGCCGTCGCCGTCGTCACGCGCTACTACGGCGGGACGAACCTCGGCGTCGGCGGCCTCGCCAGTGCCTACTCCAGAGCGGTGAAAGAGGGCGTTGACGACGCAGGCGTGGTCGAGGAGGTGCCCCACGAGCAGTTCACCGTAACCGTCGCCTACGACGACTCCGGCAGCGTTCGGAGCCTGCTTGAATCAGCAGGTGTCGAGTTTGCAGCTGACTACGAGGCCGAAGTCGTCTTCGAGGTTCGGGTGCCTACGGCTGAGGGGAGCGACCTGCGGGACCGAATCCGGAGCGCGACCAGCGGGCGGGCGGCTATCGAACTGGCGTGACCCCCGCTACTCGTAGGTCGGCAACCGCGCCGACTGCGCCGAGCCGTCGATAAAGGGCAGGTCGACCTGCTGTGCGCTGACCGGTTCACCGTCGATGCGGATGGTCAGCGCGTCTTCGGGCCGTTCCCAACTGAGATTCGCCAGCGCAATCGGGGCTTCCCGCATCGGGCTCTGGCCGGCACGGGTCACGTCGCCGACGTGCTCGTCGCCGGCGAACACTGCGGCACCGGACTCGGGGCATTCCTCGACGGCGAGGCCGACCAGACGTTGCGTGGGGTGGCCGCGGTTCTCGATTCGCGAGACGACCTCCTGACCGACGTAACAGCCCTTCTCGAAGTCCAGGGCGTTCCGCAGGCCAAGATCGTTCGGGAGCGCGCCCTCGATTTCGGTGTCGAACAGCGGCGTCCCGGCCTCTAACGTCAGCGTCTCCCAGGTCTGGTAGCCGAAAGGGACGGCGTTGAGCCCCCGGTTGACCAGCGTGTCGAAGACAGCCTCGGCGTCGTCAGCGCTACAGACCACGTCGTAGCTCTCCTCGCCGGCGAGGTTGTCCGTCCGGATGACGGAGACGCCGGCGTCGCCGAGTTCGCCCCGCTCGAAGGTCAGCGGCGCGGGCGGGGTCCCGGTCTGGTGGAGAACGCTGGCGATTTTCTCTGTCGCTTTCGGCCCGTGGACGCCGAAGACGGCGAAGTCGTCGGTCGCCTCCTCGAACTCGACGTCCTGAATGAACGTCTTGTCCGCCCACTCTGCGGCAAGGTCCTCGGCTTTCTGGGGCGGTGTGAACACGAGCAGGCGCTCGCCGGCGTTGTACACGTACATGTCCGTGTCGACGCGGCCGTCGGGGTCGAGCAGGAGCGCGTAACAGCCCGCGCCGTCATCGTCTGGCACGCGGTTCGAGACGGCGTTGTCGACGTAGTCGACGCGGTCCTCGCCGGTGACGACGATGACGCCGTAGCCGTACTCCATCGCCCCGACGACGTTCCGAACTGCGCGGTGGGTCCGCTCCGGTCGCCCGTAGTTGTCGACGACGCGCCGACCACCGACCTCCCTGAATGTCGCTCCGTGGGCCTCGTGAACGGACTCGAGAACAGTCATTGTACGGGCATGCGGCCCTCGTGGGGAAAAACGTCCCGTTAGCGCCGTCGGTGTGTGCGGGAAGGGGCTACAAGCCGTGCGGCCATCGTCACGGCGGCGGTGACGCGCTGACCGCTGCCGTCTGTCGCGTCCACGGTCTAATTGTCACCGCGTCACGGCGGACGTCCCTGGCTAATAGCGGAGTAAACAGAGATCGGTACGGCCGGCCGGTACGTGCCACCTACGGCCGTCTGGACTGCTGTGAATCGACGAGGCGCTCAACTTCGGACGGTTCGAGCGGTGTCAACGGTCCAGACAGTGTCCGGGAGAGGGCTGCTGCTGCGACACCGTGGAGCAGCGCTTCGTCCGTGTCAGCGCCGGCGGCCAGTTGCTGGAGCGTCGCGCCGATGAAGGCCTCGTGTTGTCCCGATTCGTCGACCGCGGTCGTCTCGATGGCATCTTGCTCGTGTACGACGCCGTCGTGGTAGGCCACCGCGCCGTACTCGCTCCGTGTGAGAATGACGCGGGTGAGTTCGTACTCCGTCGCGAGCGTGTGAGCGACTTCGCGCGGACTCCCAGTCGTGTCAAACACCGCGGAAACCTGCTCTTCGGCGGCAAAGAGAGTATCGACGGCCGGTAGCAGGTCTGCAAGCGCGTCGCGGGCGTCCTCGGCGTCCCATAGCCCCGGATGGAAATCGAGATCGAAGGCTCGCATTCCTGCGGCCGCTCTGAGTAACGCCCCCGTCGTGTCGGCGGCTGTGTCAGAAAGTGAGAGGGTTGCGCCAGAGGTGAACACCACGTCCGCGTTCTGTATCTCGCCCATCGGCAACTCGCCGGGCGTCAGCGTCGCCATCGCGGTGTCGCCGCGGTCCTGCAGTAGCCGTTCGGCACGGGGTGGGTCGGCGTCTTCGTGGAACGTGAGTCCCTGGCGGCCGGTGTCTGGGTCGGCCCAGACAACCTCTGTCTCCAGACCGAACTCATGGAGCTCCGCGACGACACGCCGCCCGAGCGGTGTGTCCGGGACCTTCGAGAGCCACCGTGCGTCAGCCCCAAGTCGGCCGGCCGTCGCTGCAACGCCGCTCGCGGTCCCATCGACGCGAATCGACGCCTCACGGGCCGTTTCGAACCGCTGTCCGTCTGGGGGTGCAAATCTGAGAGCGGTCTCGCCGAACGTTACGAGTGACATACCGCGTGCATCGGGAGACGGAGGTTTAGTTCAATCGGCTGTATCGATTGCTGTGTCGGGGGACGGGCCGGAATCTCTCGTTACCGCCGCCGACCGCCGTGTCCGGGGTAATCCCGCTCGAACCGGTCTTCGAGTTCCTGCCGGTCGATGTGGATGACCGTCGGCCGTCCGTGGGGACACGCGTAGGGGTTCTCACAGTCGTCCAGTGCGGCGAGTAGCTCCCGGACCGAGCCCTCGGTCAGCGACGTGTTCCCGGTCACGGAGGGGTAACACGCCAGGTCGCCGAGCAGTTCGTCCGCCGCCGCTTCGACCGTCGCTGCCGCTTCGTCGTCGCCGGCGACGAACGCGCCCAGTACGTCCCTGACGATGTCCGGGCCGGCCGCATCGGCGATGACGCCCGGAAGGGTCCGGACCTCGACGCTTCGCTCACCCGTGCGCGCCGTGTGGAACCCCAGACTCGCCAGCGCGTCGCTGCGCCGGTCGAACACCTCGGCCTCGCGCGCGGTTAGTTCCAGTTCGACAGGGTTAGCAAGTGCCTGCGTCGTCGTTTCGCCTTCGAACTTGGCCTTCAGCCGTTCGTAGTTGACCCGCTCGTCCGCCGCGTGCTGGTCGACCAGCACGAGGCCGTCGTCCGTCTCCGCGACGACGTAGGTGTCGGCTAACTGTCCGAGAATCCGCATCGAGGGCAGCGACTCGTGGGTCGCTTCCGGGTCGTCGCCGAGGCGCGCCTGCTCCTGCCCGCCGGTGAACTTCCGCCCCTCGCTCTCCGTGGCTGTCCGTCCCGCCGCGGACGCGTCACGGCGCTCACCATTGCTATTTCCACTCGAAACACTACCCTCTGGATCGCGCACCCCGGATTCGCCCGACGCATCGTCCGTTGGGTCGGTCGCGGAGGGCCGTTTCGTGTCGGCTGATTGAATGGATTGGGCTGTGCCGGAGGACTGGCTACCCGCTGTCTCGGTCTGCGTGCTGTCCGGTCGGTCTGTGGGCTCGGTATCCGGCTCCTGTGCTGTTGCATCAGCGCTGCCCGTTGCGGTGGTATCCGTCCGTCCCGGCGTTGCTGCTTCGTCTCCGGTGTCCCGGCCGTCCGGACTCGACCGCTCGCGCTCGCTGTCGCTCGTCCCGTTCGATTCCGGCGTTATCTCTGTCTGCTCGGGTGCCGACCGGCCACGCGGTGCTGTCGAGCGCAGTAGCCCTTCCCGCAACAACGCGTCCTCGACGGCAGTCCGGACCTGCTCGCGAACACCCTCGTCGTCGGCGAAGCGGACCTCCATTTTGCGGGGATGGACGTTCACGTCCACGTCGCCCGCGGGCACGTCCAGAAAGAGGACGGCGAAGGGGTAGCGGTCCGGCGCGATCTGGGTCCCGTAGGCGTCGACGACGGCGTCGCGAACGGTACCGGCCCGGACATAGCGGCCGTTGACGTACGTCGAGAGGTACTCGCGGCCGGCGCGGTTCGTCTCGGGGTGCGAGACGAGGCCGTGGACGCCGTCGAGCGGCCCGTCAGGGAAACTATCACTCTCGTCGCCATCCGCGTTCGCTTCCGAACCTGCTCCGACCGAGATCATCGACTCGGCGACTTCCCGGCCGTAGACGGACATCACCGTCTCGCGCAGGTCGCCTTGGCCGGTCGTCGAAAACGTTTCGCGGTCGCCGTGGGTCAGCGAGACGGCCACGTCCGGGTTAGCCAGCGCGTAGCTGGCGACGACGGTGTTGACGTGTGCGAACTCCGTCGACTCTTGTTTGAGGTACTTCCGGCGGGCTGGGACGTTATAGAAGAGGTCTTCTACCGCCATCGTTGTCCCCTCCGGACAGCCGGCGGGGCTGACTGACGTGACGTCACCGCCTTCGAGCACCAGTTCGGTTCCCACGTCGCCGCCGCGGGGTCTGGTCCGGATCGTCAGCCGTGAGACCGCCCCGATCGCGTGCAGCGCCTCGCCGCGGAACCCGAGCGTTCCCACGCCGCCCTCCAGGTCTGCGATATCGCGAATCTTCGAGGTGGTGTGTTTCTCGACGGCCGTCTCGACGGCCTCGCGGTCCATCCCGACGCCGTCGTCCGTGACGCGAATCCCGTCGGTTCCGCCGGCTTCGACGACGACCTCGACCCGGGTCGCGTCGGCGTCGATGGCATTCTCGACCAGTTCCTTGACGACGGAGGCCGGTCGCTCGACCACCTCGCCGGCCGCGATGCGTTCGACGGTCCGGTCGTCGAGTCGCTGGATATCGGTCATACGTGCCTCCGCATGTGATTGCCACCGGCTAACGGGCGAAGCGACTTGATACTGTCTGCCTTCGCCGTGCCTATCAGCATTGTCATGAAAATAGTTAACACAAAACAGTCCTGAACCTCCCATGGTGACGACCTATGTGCCACCATAGAGAACGCTCCTGGACCGAAGCGACGGCGGACGACGAGGCAACTGACGAGGACGAGGAGGAACTCCCATCCTTCCTCAACGAGGAGGCGACCGAAACCGAGGTGCTGACCGACGGCGGCGACGAGGCGTAGCAGCGGCACACCTTCGATGCGGTGTTGGCAAACCAGCCATTTTTGTCGTGTGTGAGTATCGCAAACCCGATAGCTAAAGTACGCTCGCCGTTAGTCGCCACTATCCTGTGGATATCGACATGGAACAATACGACCAACTCTACCGTCTGTATAAGAGCGTAGACACGACGACGCTGCGTGGCTATCAGGAGTTCGTCGACCTGTTTCCTCCGCTCAGCTCGACTGTCGCCCTGGAACAGTGGGAAACCGCCAGTGACCGCCTTGACGCTCTCAAATCCGACATCACTGACGAGTTTCCCGGGACCGGCGAGACCTATGCGGAAATCGCGGCTCGGCTGACCCGCGACGAGGCCTTTACCGCGCTCGACCTCTACTCGAAGTACGACCGGTCGGTGAACGTGCTCGTGCTGGACGTCGACGAGACGCTCCGGTCGGCCGGTGACACCGACAACGAAATCCCCCGTGACACGCTGTATCTCCTGACGCAGTTCCACGAAGCGGGCGTCCCTATCGTCGTCTGTACCGGCCAGACGCTGGAGAACGTCAAGGGGTTCATGATACAGGGGCTTGGCAACGATCTCGTCTCCTCCGGCCAGATGAGCATCGTCTACGAGTCCGGTAACGGCGTGTTCACGCCCAAACACGGCGAGGACACCAAGCGACTGCTCTACGAACGCCTCGACGAAGCGGTCGTGGACGTGTTCGAGACCGTCCGGCGGCGAGTCCTCTCGGAGGCCCCCGACGCCGTCGGCAAGCGCTGTCACCTCCAGGGCAACGAGTTCAACGTCACGCTGAAACCCAACGCCGAGGTCGGCAGCGACAACGCCGTCGAAATCATCGACGAGTCGCTGCGGTACCTCTGTGGCCTCGTTGGCGACGCTATCGCCACACAGGTCGACGCCGAAGTCGACGACCCCGCAGGCTACGCGCGGGCCTACTTCAGCCGCGACCCGGAGATTCTGGACGTGCTGGCGGCGGGCGGCCTGTCGACCGACGCCGACATCGACGACGCGCCCGAGGCGTTCCGCGACATCCTCGAACGCGTCGACCTGGGCTACTACGAGGGCGACGCGGCCGAACTCGTGAGCCTCGAACTGGACAAGTCCGCCGGCGTCGAGGAGGCCTTCGACGTGCTCGGCATCGACGACCCGTTCGCGCTCGTGATGGGCGACAGCAAGAGCGACCTGCGAGTGATGCGCTGGGTCGACGAGAACGACGCCGGCATCGCCGCCGCGCCCGCGCATTCCTCGCCCGACGTGCTCGACCACGTCAGTTCGAGGGACGACCTGGTGTACGAGGCCGGCGACGCTAGCACGGTGTTGCGGACTATCTACGGTATTAGCCTCGTTGAGCAACTGGACGAGCAGGGCGAGTGAGCCGACGCCCCATCTGTTGCTGTGGTTCGTTCCCGATTCGGACGTGCGTCTCACCCAACAGTTAGGCGTCGGCCGACCGAACTGCTACCATGAGTCTCGATACCGTGTTCGGGCAGGTGCCGGACCCGCAGTCGTACTCCTTCCCGGACTACTCGCTCCCGCAGCGACCCCGTCAAACCCATCGCGCTGACCGACGACGAACTGACGGCGCTGCTCGACCTGTACGACGCGTTCAGTGGGGTGGACCCGACGGGGATGGACTCGAACCCGTTCCTGCGGGCGACGAGCGAGTTCCTCCAGCAGACGCTCGGTGCGCCGCTCACTCGGCCCGACGAGCAACTGAACGACGATATTGCCGGTCTGCTCAACGACTTTTCGGACGATCTGGGCGGGCAGTCGATGGGCGTCGTCGACGCGACGCCGGCCCACCACCGGACGCTGTACTTCTTCCTGACCAGTTGCAAGGCGTACCACACCGCGCCGCACCTGCAGTTCGACCCCGACCTGGCCGCCGTCGAGACGCTGTATGCCGTCTACGAGCGCGTCACCGAGCAGGCGTTCTACCTCAAGCGGCCCAAGAGCGTCCTGGAGTGACTGCCAGGTGCGCCCGGCTGACGCTCCGGTCCGTTTATCGGGGAGCGAGCTAAACTGCCGCTAATGACAGCTGACCAGCCCGAGATTCCGGTCGTATGCGAGGAGTGCGGGACGCGGACATCGGTCGCCTTCGAGGACGTCGAGGACGCCGTCGCGCGCCACAACGAGCAGCTCCACGACGGTGAGCCGGTCGCCGAGGTCGACCCCGATGTGCTGGAAGAACTCGCCGACCGCCTGGCGAAGGACATCGGCCTGCTGGAGTAGTCAGTCGTCCGGCGTCACTCGTCCAGCGGCAGCCGCTCGTAGGCCTCACGGTCAGCGCCGGCGGCGAGCGCCCGCGGCCGCAGCCGGCAGACGTTCTTGACGGTTCGTGGGCCGAGCACGCGGGGCGAGACGAACCGCGGTCGCCCCGGCTCGGTTCCGGGACCGTCGCCCAGCGCGAGCACCGCGTCGTTGAGGTCCGCAAGTGGAATACACGCCAGGTCGCCGTTCGCCGATTCGAACTGGACGTGGGTCGTGTCGCCGGGCATCGCCGCCGCCTCTAACAGGTCGAACACAGCGATGCCGGTGTACTCCCGTTCGATCCGGTCGCCGGAGGCACACTCGAACGCGACTGGGCCGCGGACGACATCGAAGGGGAGCGTTTCGGGTGCAACGTCCCAGGGGAGCAATACCGGGTCAGCCCCGTCGATGCGGACCGTCGGCCGTCCCCCCGCAGTTTGCGCCATACGTATCCTTTCCCCCTGAGACCCTTCAGCGGTTCGGGACGGCCGTGATTCGCCACACACATTCCGACTCTCACTCCCGGGAGTGGAGCGAGTACGCGATAAAGAGGACGCCGACGAACTGGAAGGCGCGAGTGACGAGTGTCAACGGTTGCTGGAACTGGCTGTCGAGCAGGCCCTGGCGAAGGAGGACCGACCCGGTGAACGCGACGACGAAGGCCACCGCCGTGAGGCAGAACAGCCCGACTGAGAGGTACTGCATCGCGCGGCTGTTGTGCCGGCGATACCCCCGGTAGGCCTGGTAGCCGACGTATCCACCCAGTACTGTCGAGCCGAACGCCAGGGCGGTGATGAGCCAGTCCATCAGCGTCTCGATGGCGACCATATCAGAGATTCTCCCACATTTTTGTGAATCGGTCCGCGGTGTCCTGTTCATCCTGTCCCGGGAACGCCGGCGGTTCGGTCCGCTCGATCTCGGTTTCGAAGTCACCGTCAGCAAGCGCCAGCGAGAACTCCGAGAGCGTGGCAGCGAACACGCTGTAGTCGTTGCCGCCCGTTTCTATCTGGGTCTGTTCCTCTATGAGGCCGTACTCCTGAAGCCACTCGACCCGTCTGTACACGGTCGGTTGTGACATCTCACACTGGTCGGCGAGCTGTTTCGCGGACATGGGTTTGACACTCGTTGCTGCGAGGATGTCCCGGGCGTACTCGTCACTGAGCAGGTCGAGGATGTCGCCCACGGCCGGGTCCTCACTCACGTACTGGACCAACGTCCCGTCCCCGAATAAAAGGTCCCGTCAGTTTCCGAGTCAGAAGTCAGCCGCGTCGGAGAAGGGCGCAGTGTCAGCGGAGACCGGTGGGGTCAGGGCACCGCCCTTGGGCGAAGGTGGGGCGAGGTAGGGGACCAGTTCGCGGGCGGCCTGGCTCACATTCCCCCCAGGGTGGCGGCCCTGGGGAACCATAGGGCAGTATGGTGGACAGACAGCGGCTATTGCCGGAGGGCGCTGGTGGCACGGTGTTGTCAGGGCCGCTGCACTCGAATTGAGGAGCGGTTCCATAATATAACGTGCAGTCGAACTTCTGGCCCAGAAAACGGCGGCTTGATATGCCAGCGAGGGTGCTCACTCGCCGCCGGGACAGCCGATTGACTGGCCGACCGTGACGAGTCGGTCCGCGGACACGCCCTCACCGCGAACGGTGTATCGGTAGCGCTCACAGCTCCACGAAACTGAGGTTGTCAGTCCGTAGCTGACCTGTGCCGGTTGCCCGTCGATTGTCACCGCTCCGCTGGCGCTGTCCCTGTTAGCGGGCCGGTCGTATTTGCCGACAGTGATGAGACTGGTCCGGTTCATGTAGCGGAGGCCGACGCTGTGGATCCGCCCCCGCGTCTGCGTCGCGTAGGTCAGTTCGTACCCCGGCGGGATGTCGGGCTCCGGAACCTGGATCTCGGTGTCGGCTTCGAGCGCACCGACCGACTCGTAGGTCTGTCTTTCGGGCGTCTCTGGGACAGTGACAGTCGTGTTGTCGGGGAAGTTGGGGGTAAACACGTCCTCGGACACACCGGTGTCGTAGGTGACGTTCGTGTGCGTCGTCGTCACGACTGTTCGCTCACCGTCGGCTGTCCACGCAGTGCGCTTTTTCACCGGGAAGAACTGCTCTGTGTCCACCCAGACCGTCTGCTCGTAGGCCGCTGTGTCGTCTTTCGGTGCCACATGAATGACGTAGGCGTCACGCCCGTCGATTGATTCAGTACCGCGATAACTGACGCTCATCGAGCCAGCAGAGACGGTCGGCCGCTGCTCGCTGCGGGGAACGACGGGCAACGGCTCAACCGACGGTGAGTCGGTCGTCGTGTCGGTTGTCGTCTCCATGTTGAGATTCGCAAACAGACGCTGCAGCCGCTCACCCTGGTCTGAATCGGTTTTGCTGAGAGAGATGCGTGTCGCCTTCGCGCGGCGCTGGTCGTACAGCCACAGCATCGACCCGTTCGACACTCGGCGGTCGTATCGCTCGACGGTGCTGTTGACGACCACCAGCCGTTTCTTCTGGGTCCCCGGCCGGAGCGCGGCGTCGTAGGTCGTCCGGCTCGCAACTGTCCCGTTCCGGGTGATCGTCGTCGTCTGTGTCGCGTTCACACCGTCTATCGACTGGTAGCGTTGTTGTACGTCCGCGTCGATCTGGGGCTGATCAGCGGTTCCGGTACTCGCGAACGCAAGCGACCAGATCGCAACAGCCAGTACACCAACGACGACGACCGTCGCGACGGTGAGGACCAGTCGTTCCGATGTGAGGTGTCGAGTGGCCATATATCAGGTTACCGGGTGTGGGGAACTGCCCGACTGCGTTCGGTCTGTCTGAACGACAATATTATGTAGCACATAACTGGCAGCGCAGGTAAAACCTCCTATCTGATGGTTCCGGAACGCTGACTGCTGTGTCGTCCGGGAAGTCGGGGGCAAACTCGTCATGGGGAACTCCGGTGTCGTACGTGACGTTCGCATACCTCGTCGTCACGACTGTGTGCTTCTCGTCTGCCGTCCAGGCAGTCCGCTGCTTGGCCGGGAAAAACCGCTGTGTGTCGACCCAGACGGTTTGCTCGTATGCTTTTGTCCCGTTTCTCGGCGTCACATGGACGACGTACGCTTCGCGGCCGTCAACCGGCTCTGTGCCCCGGTAGCTGACGGTCATCCCCTCGGTTGAGTTGACCGGCCATCGCTCGCCTCGAGGGACAACGGGGAGTGGTTCAACTGACCGGGGGTCCGCTGTCGACTCGTCGAGTTTTGTGAAGAGGCGCTGTAGCCGCTCACCTCTGTCGGACTCAGTCTCGGAGAGGGGTATTCGTGTTGCCCTTCCACGACTGTCGTTGTACAGCCACAGCGTCGACCCGTCCGAGAGACGCACGTCATTCGCCTGTGACGTACTGTTGACGAGTACGAGCCGTTTCTTCTGGGTCCCCGGTTGGAGCGTCGCGTCGTAGGTTGTTCTGCTCGTAACTGTCCCGTTCTGTGAGACTATCGTCGTCTGGGTCGCGCTGACACCGTCTATCGACTCGTAGCGTTGCTGTACGTCCCTGTCGATCTGGGGTTGGTCGGCGGCGCCGTCACTCGCGAACACGAGCGACCACGTCGCAACAGCCAGCACACCAACGACGACCACTGTCGCAATGGTGGGCACCAGCCGTTCCGATGAGAGATATCGAGTGACCATTTGTGGGGTGCAGGGCAGAGGACCGCCCGACGCTGTGTGCGTAGCCCGAGCGAGAGTGTTACCTATCACATAACCGGCACCTCAAGTAAAACCTCCTGTCTACCGAAGTCAGTAGTCGCCGAGTACGCCGAGTCGTCTGGCCCGACGGGTCGTGTACTGGAACACGACGTACCCCAGCAGGACGTAGCCGACCGGGACGCCGACGAGGAGCCCCAAGTCGATGGCCGAGAACTGCCAGAGTCGGGTCCCGTCGACCATCGCCCGCTGGAGGAGCGCGCTCCCGTGGGCCAGCGGCAGCACCCGCGTCCAGCCGAGTTCGAACACGGGCGCGGAGATGAGGATAATGAACCCGAACTGGAGCAGATTGAGCCAGTTCCCGATGCGCTTGTACAGCACCGCGACGCCGCCGGCAGCGAATCCCAGACCAAGCACCGAGGCGATGGTCAACGACGCGACGACGACGACGGTAAGGACGTTCAACTGGAGCGTCGTCCCGGTAATCGCAAGCATCACCGCCAGCACCACTGTCGAGGTGATGAACGTCCGGACGACTTTCGCGACACCCTTGCAGAACGCGACCGGCGCGAAGCCAAACGGCGTCATGACGTGCCGTTCGAGCGTGCCCCACTGGGCCTCGCTCCCGATGTCGTTCGAGATGGACTGGTACGCGCCGACGGAAAGCGACCACAGGAAGTAGCCGACGATGATGCCCTCGATGGAGTCGGTTATCGCCTGTCCCGCGAGCATCCGGCCGCCGTAGAACAGTAGGCCGAAGAAAAACACCGAGATGACGATACCGCCGACGGCGTTGGCCGGATAGCGGACGAAGATGAGGTACTCGCGGTACAGCACCGCCCGCGCGAGGTCGAGATAGCCCGCCTGCATGGCGGCTCTGACAGCCTGGGCACTGGTCCCATCACTGTCCTCTGTGCGCGTGTCGGCGCTCGCGGTCATCGTCTCGTCTCCGCCACTCTCATCGTTTCTGCCCCGTGATTTCGACGAACACGTCCTCCAGACCCGGTTCGACCGTGCCGACGGTGGCAAGCGTCACATCGTGGTCGCGACACAGCGCAAGCAGGCGGTAGAACCCGTCGCTATCGGTCGCTACCTCGACGCGCCGGCCCCGTTCGACGCTCGTCACGTCGACCACCTCGAAGCGCTCCCGGACGGTCGCAAGCAGGTCGTCGGTGATGTCCGGACTGGTGACGGCGAACGCGTTCGCGGTGAACTGGTCGAGGACGGCCGCCACGCTGTCGTCTGCGATGATCTCTCCCTCGTTCATGATGATGACCCGGTCGCAGACGTCCTCGATGACGTCCATGTCGTGGCTGCTGACGACAGCCGTGAGGTCGCGCTCGTCGACGATGCGGCGCAGTTCCCGACGCAGCGTCAGCGAGCTTTCGACGTCGAGTCCCAGCGTCGGTTCGTCGAGAAACACCAGATCGGACTCGCTGGCCAGCACACTCGCCAGCGACACCTTCTGTTTCATCCCGCGGGAGAGGTCCCGGACCGACTCGTCGGCCTTCTCCAGGAGGTCGAGTTTCTCCAGTAGCCGCTCGTGACGGTCGGCGACGGCATCCGGCTTGACGCCCTTGATGGTCGAGAAATAGCGCAGGTTCTCCCGGACAGTCAGCCGCCAGTAGTCGTTTCGCGCCCCTTCGAGCATCCCGTCGACGTGGCGGTAGGCTGCCCGCGGTTTCTCGCTCATGTCGATACCCTGTATCCGAACACTTCCGGAATCAGGCAACACCAGCCCGAGAATCGATTTTATCGTCGTTGTCTTGCCCGCCCCGTTGGGTCCCAGCAGGCCGACAACGGTGCCTTGCTCGATGCGAAACGACACGTCGTCGACGGCCGTCACCGCGTCTGCACCGCTGCCGAACTGCTTTGACAACCCCTCCACGGCGAGTGCAGGCGTCGCTCCGTCCCGCGGCGCAGCCGACTGCTCGGCGGTCTGCGAGTCCCGCTGGGAAGGGCGCTGGGATGACATTACCCATACTGAGGGCTTCAGAACCAAAAGGTCAGTCACGTCCCGCAGTGGGCCTGCCGCAGATGTCGCTGGCCCGCACTTGGCGACTGGCCTGTCTGCTCAGGCAGGTTCGAGCCCTGTCACCTCGAACCGCGCGCCGCCGGCCTCGCTCTCGGTGGCTGTGACCGTCCACCCGTGAACCTCGGCGATCCGCTGGACGATTTTGAGCCCGAACCCGGTCCCGTTCTCGCCGGTCGAGTAGCCCCCCTCGAACACCTGTTCGCGGTCCTCCGATGGAATGCCCGGCCCGTCGTCGGCGACGTAGAAACCGTGCCGATCCGTGTCTTCGACTGTCCCGACCCGCACAGTTAGGTTCTCCTCGTCGTGTTCCGCGGTGCGGTCGGACGGTGCCTGAGCGCGCGTGGATCCGTGTTCCACGCTGTTCCGGAGGAGGTTCGACACCAGCCGGCGGAGTTTCGCCGTATCAGCCCGGATCTGACGGTCGGCCTCGACGACGAGCGTCGCCCGGTCCCCCTCGACGGTCTGCCAGCACTCCTCGGCGATGTTTGCGAGCGTGACGGATTCGAGGTCGGTCGCCGTTTCGCCGGCGCGTGCGAAGGTGAGGAGGTCGTCTATCAGCGCTCGCATTCGCTCGTGGGCACGCGACACCTCGTCGAGATAGTCGCTGTCGCGTTCTGTTCTGGCCAGTTCCAGATTCCCCTCCGCGACTGTCAGCGGGTTTCGGAGGTCGTGGCTGACGATACTGGTGAACTCGTCGAGGCGCTCGTTCTTTCGCTCCAGTTGCCGTTCGTACGCCCTGCGCTGGGAGATGTCCCGCCCGATACCCACGGTCCCGGCGACCGCTCCATCAGCGTCTGTCAACCGGGTGCCGGCAAACTCGTACGGAATCCGCTCTCCATCGGCAGTCAGAATCTCGGCTTCGAGAGTTACTCGGCCGGTGGTTCGCGTCTCGTCTATCGCTGCTTCGACTGCCCCGTGCTCGTCATCGGGGAAGAAGTCAGCGACAGCCATATCGCCGATTTCGTCGTCGCTGTATCCCGTGACTTCGGGGATGCGCTCGTTCCACCGCCGAAGGCTGCCGTCCGTGCCGATGACGTAGAACAGGTCGTCGAGCGTATCCAGCGCCTGGTCGATGAACTCGCGTTCCTCGCGGAGCTGGCGATCACGGTCGAGACGGTTAAGCGCCGCCGTCGCGTGGACCGAGAGCGTCCGTGCGAGTGTGACGTCCGTGTCGTCGAACGCACTGACCTCGCTCGACCCGATGAGGAGGACGCCGTGGTCCCCGAGCGGAAGGATGAGCTCGCTGCGGATATTCGTCTCCGGATTGTACCGGTCCGGGTTCGACGTGATATCGTCGTGGACCCGGGCCTCGCCGGTTTCGAAAGCCTGCCACGCGAGCGCTTCTCCGGCTTCGAACACCGGGGGCGTGCCGATGAGTTCCTCGACCTGTTCGGTCCAGGCGACCGGATACAGGCTGTCGCCGTCGGCGAAGTGGACGCCGTTGGCCGGCATATTGAGGATGGTTCTGGCGGTGTCCACTGTGACTTGGGCAACCGCATCCTCAGTCGTGGCTCGCATGAACGCCCTGGCGGTGGAGTGTAACTCCTCGATAGCACGCTCGCGTCGCGTGCTCTGTGCGTGTTCGATGTTGTCGGCTGTCCGTTCGACAGCGTCGACGACGGTGTGTGCGAGCCGTGCGTACGGCTCGGCGCCGCCGTCGACCCGGAGATACTCGGTGACACCGGCGGAAATCGCGTCGCTGGCGGCTGCTTCGCTCCCCTCGCTGGTGAACAGGACGAACGGCAGGTCCGGCGCTCGCTTGCGGACCGCGTCGAGGAACTCGACGCCGGTCTGCTCCGGCAGGTCGTAGCCGGCGACGACACAGTCGAACGCGTCGCTGTCGAGCCGTTCGATGCCGTCGGCAACGCTCGTCGCTGTCTCGACCGTGATGCCACAGTGCTCCTGTTCCAGAGCGCTCGTGGCCGCTTCGACGACAGCCGGGTCGTCGTCGACGTGGAGAACGCGGATCCGGTCGGTCATTGCCTTCTAGCAGTGACAACTCCCCTATACCCTTTCGGGCGTGAGTATCTCCGTTGAAAATCGGGTGGCGTCTGCTACTCGTCGTCCAGTTCAGCCTGCCACTCCTGTACCTTCGCCATCAGCTTGACCGGCGGCGTCTCGTTGACGTCCAGTTCCGTCAGTTCCGACAGGACGGCCTCGGTTTCCGGGTCGAGCGACGCTGCAGCCGCGTCGCCTGCAGGACCCTCGGCTGCGGACTCGCCGGGCGCGTGTTCGGGATTGCCGTCGGCCGCAACCGGCTCAGTCCCCGAATCGGCTGACGTGCCCGCCGACCCGGCCGCGCCGTCCCTGAACTGCCCCGAATCCAGGTCGAAGACGGCCTGTGTCGTTCCGCCGTCATTCTGCTCGCTGCCGCGAATCTCGATAGCCTTGTCGTCGCGCAGTCGGTCGAGCACCGCCTGTGAGCGGTCGACGACTGGCTCGGGGACGCCGGCAAGGTCGGCGACGTGGACGCCGTAGGAGCGGTCGGTCGGGCCGTCCCGGACCGTTCGGAGGAACGTCACGTCGCCGTCGCTGCCCGCAGACCGGGGCTCGCCGTCGACCGCGACGTGGACGTTTTCGACAGTCGGCAGTTCCTCGCCCAGCGCCGTCAGCTCGTGGTAGTGGGTGGCAAACAGCGTCTTGGACTGAATGGAATTGACGATGTACTCCGTCGCCGCCCAGGCGATAGAGATGCCGTCGAAGGTAGCGGTTCCGCGACCCACCTCGTCCAGAATCACCAGCGACTCGTCGGTGGCCGAGTGGAGAATATTGGATAGCTCCTGCATCTCGACCATGAACGTCGAGCGGCCCTGTGCGAGTTCGTCCAGCGCGCCGACGCGGGTGAAGATGCCGTCCACCAGACCGACTGTCGCCGACCGCGCTGGCACGAAACTGCCCACCTGGGCAAGCAGCGTGATGAGCGCCGCCTGGCGCATGTACGTCGACTTCCCGCTCATGTTCGGCCCGGTGACGATGAGGAACTGTCGGTCGTCGTCCATGTAGAGATCGTTCGGGACGAACTCGGTGGTCTGTTCGACGACCGGATGACGGCCGGCCTCGATGGACAGTTCGTTGCCGTCGACGACCGCCGGCCGGGTCCAGTCGTTCTCGACGGCATGGACCGCCAGTGACGCGAATGCGTCCAGTTCCGCCAGCGTCCGGCCCACGTCCTGCAGTAGCGTCGCGTGCTCAGCCACGCGCGCCCGGAGCCGCTGGAAGTGCTCGTACTCCATGTCGTGGCGGCGCTCCTCCAAGCGCAGCACGTCCCGCTCTTTCTCGTCGAGTTCGGGTGTCGTGTACCGCTTCGAGTTTTTCAGCGTCTTGATGTGCTGGTACTCCTCGGGGACGGCGTCGGTCTCGCTCTTGCCGACCTGGATGTAGTAGCCGTCGGTCTTGTTCCGGTCGACAGAGAGGTGGGTGATGCCGGTCCGCTCCTTCTCGCGGTCCGGCAGCGTCTCCAGCCACTCCAGAGCGGCCTCGTGCTCGTCGATGATCTCGTCGAGGTCGTCGTCGTACCCCCGTTTGAACAGTCCGCCCTGCCGGATCGTTCCCGGCGGGTCAGCGACCAGTGCGCTGTCGAGGTCCGCGGCCAGCGCGTCGGCCGCCTCGCGGTCGGCCCCGTCGAGCGCGTCGGCAAGCGGCGACTCGGCCA